>JAAWLQ010000181.1 GCA_022797995.1 Lachnospiraceae bacterium | reverse complement strand
AGATATGCGATAGTGGCTCAGTTGGTAGAGCGCCACCTTGCCAAGGTGGAAATCGCGGGTTCGAGTCCCGTCTATCGCTTTTGTTAAAGTATGGCGGAAGCCCATAAAATGTGGGTTTCCGTTATTTCCGTGTGTCTTAAAAGTTGTAGACAGTTGTAGACAGTACAAATGTTCTATTGTAGTGATTTTGTCATGAGGTCATAGGTCTGGGTTTCCGCCAGGGGCTGCTGATGCGTTCAAAAAGTCTTAAAAATATCGCAAAGTATTATGAAAACAAAATATATTGTGTAAAAATTAAAATTTGTTATTTTCGTATCCGCGCCATTCTTCCAGGGAGGTCCTGATTGTTCCGCACAGTTGTCGTAACCCATCGGTTCATCTTTATATAATGATCCATTTCAAGAATTTCAATTACATCTTCATCTACCAGTTCAACTCCATCGAGCTCATATTTTTCACCCCGGGAAAGCTGTATAATCCCTTCGTGTGTCACAGGCTTTTCAATATAAGAAAGAACAGAATATACATAACCCAAATGAGTTAACAGACCAAAGAATTCGTCATAAAGAGAATTATCATCAGGATTCACAGTATTCCGTTTAACTGATAACAGGTCGGCTGTGTCCAGGTAGCCGCTTTCCTGAAGAATGGGGGCAATCATTTGGTTAAGCTCCAATAGCGTCTTTTTTAATGCGTTAATTGTCATCTTACACCTCCAATATTATAGCCGAATATTCGGCAATGTTCAAGCAAAGAATAAATCCATATACTAAATTTATGAAGAGGTATGGATATGTTCAACTATAGTCCGTTATGGAAGACAATGGAACAAAAAGGTATAACTCAATACCAACTGATAAAGGAATACAAGTTCTCAACAGGAACATTAGATTCATTAAGGAAAAATAAGAGTGTAACTGTTAATACGTTGGAAACGTTGTGTATTCTTTTAGATTGTACACCTAATGATATTTTGAAAATAGAAAAATCGTAAAGAAGAGGAAGCGGCCCCAAATAGTTGGCGTTCCTCTTTTTTATTTAAATGCCCTTATCCTGAAAAATGGGGGCTGTTTTGTTTACCAATCAAAAGGAAACTGTGGCCAAAGCACCATGATACAGATTGGAAAAGAAAAAGATACAAGAATTTGATAAAATAAAACAGAATATCGGACACGCCGGGGAAGCTGTCAAAGGAGAGAATCGGGGGCATATGGGAAGAAAACACAAAATAATCACTACGCTGAGCATACTGGCATTTCTGATGGCCGGGTGCGGTATGGGAGAAAGCAATCAGGGGCTGGAAACTATGGAAAACACTGCCGTGGGAGAAGTTGCGGGAAACACTGGGGAGCAGGGAGCCGCAGGAGGCGGCGAACAGAAAACGGAGGAAGACGACAGCCGGAGCAGAGGACCTGTCACCTGGCAGCCGGAATATTTCAGCCTGGAGAATGTTTATACGCAGATTTTGCCCGCAGGCCGGAACCTGTATGGGCTGTATGACAGAGAAGGCCAAACTCTGCTGGATAAGATAGGGAAGGAAACTTTTACTGTGGAAGGGACAGTCCCTTTGCCGGATATCTCCTTATCGTCGGGAATGGCAGCGGATGTAGAGGGAAATGTGTATCTACTGGAACCGGGGGAGACCAGTGTAAGCCTCTGGAAGATCCATATGGAAGACAGCTCCGGAGAAAATCATGAGACAGAGAAGGAAAAGGCGGAACTGGAGGATGCCGCCGATGAGAATGACCTGTTTTTGAAAGGAATTACGCGGGATGAAAAGGGATATTGTTATGTCTGGTGCGAGATAATGATTCCGAGAACGGAGAAGATAGAGGGCAGGGAGTCAACGGTCTGGTACATTGCGGACCGGGTTTATGTAAAGGACGAACAGCTGAAAACGGTGTACTATGAGGATGTTGCCGATGTTTCAGGTGTGGAAGTGTTATATTTTCAAATCGGTGGGGACGGAACCCCTGTTTTCCTTCTGAAGGACCAGGACGAAATCTATCTCCAGAAAGTCGATGGGGAGAAGCAGGGAGAAAAGGAGAGAATAAAACTGGGGAAAGCTCTGGACTGTTTTGGCATGGAGGATGCGAATATTCCGGAACACCTGGTTTCCACCGACAGGGGATGGCTGTACTGCAGAAACAATGAGCTTCTGGAATTTGACAGTGATACGAAAGAGAAGGAACGAATTTTAGGCTTATCTGCCCATGGGATTCTCTCCTCAGATATTCTGTTCCTGTCAAAAAGCGAAGACAGAATCGAAATCGTTGACAGCGGCGGGGATTCCGGGGCCCTGGAGTTCATCGTCTTCACGCCGGGAAGGACGGACAAAGAGACGTTGACCCTTGGAGTGACCATGGCCTCCCGGGAACTGGAGGAAGCGGTGGCGGCATTTAACCGGTTCAGCAGTGAGTACAGAGTGGAATTAGTGGATTATATCAGCCAGGCGGAAAGCTATGAGGAGGCCAGTGAAAAATTCAAGCTGGATGTGGTCACGGGAAAAGCGCCGGATATTATTGCGGTATCGGGAATCGATGATTATCAGATACTCTGCCACAAGGGTGTGCTGGCGGATCTGTACGATTTCATGGAGGCGGACGCGGCGTGCTCCAAAGATATGCTGATGGAGTCTGTGGTAAAGGCCTGCGAGGATGCGGGACATTTATACAGCATTGCCCCGGCCTTTCAGCTCCATTCCATGTGGGGATACGGCGATGTGACAGGTGGACAGAGCGGTGTCACTTTCAGGGAATTGCTGCAAATATTGGAGAAGAGCGGGAAGGACCTGAATGCCATCGGTGGATTTTCCGCTGACGAGCCTGTGTTGACCAGGCTCTGCAGTGTATCCATGGATGAATTTGTGAACTGGGAAGAGGGGACCTGCGAATTTGACGGGGACTATTTTAAGAAGGTGCTTTCTTTCGCCGGGCAATATCATCCTGTGAATGTGGAAGGGACGTATCTGGGGAGAATTCGGGACAGAGAGCAGGTGCTGTCTGTGGGTATCATTTCCAGTGTGGCCGACTATCAGCTCCAGAAGGAATTCTATGATGGAGATCTTGCCTTTATCGGCTATCCGGTGGCGGAGGGAAGCGGAACGGTGGTGGATTTCCGGGGCAGCGCCGTTGCCGTCAATGCGGGGAAAGAGAATCAGGCCGGAGCCTGGGAGTTCGTTAAATTTTATCTGTTGCAGGGATATGACGGACAGGGGTTTCCCGTGGTGAGGGAACAGTTTGAGAAGGTGATGGAAGCGGCTATGGAGGAAGATTACATTACTTCGGAAAACGGCGGAACCGAGCGGCTTCCGAAAGAATATTACAACAGCGGGACGGAAAGTATTTTCGTATATGCCGCCTCCCGGACCGAAGTGGCCGCAGTCCGGGAATTGATAGAGCGCGGGGGAGGCCGGTTTGAAATGCATCCGGTGATACAGAATATCATTAACGAGGAAGCGGAGGGCTATTTCTCCGGTCAGGTGGATCTGGACAGGACCGCGGAAAAGATACAGAACCGGGTGAACCTGTACTTACAGGAGTCACGCTAGGCGGCCGGGTTTATTTCACCTTCCCCCGATCCCATACAGTCACAGGCTGCGCGCTGGGCGTAGGGCTGCGGAACAGCAGCCTGCCCAGCGCTTTGGCGTTAAAGGGGAAAAGGGGCCAGAAATAGCTGAAACCGCCGAAGGTAGGGGTAGTCGCCGCTGACAGGAACACCAGCGCCAGGCTGATGAGAAAGCCCGGCAGACCGAAAAAGCCGGTGGCCAGAATCATCAGAATCCGGTACAGCCGGATGGCATCGCTGAATTCCGTGTCTGTGATGGCCAGGGAGGCCAGCAGTGTGACAGCGGCATAGAACAGCACTTCCACTGTGGCCCAGTTGAGACTGACCGCAATATCTCCGATAATCAGTCCGCCCACCATGGAAAGGGACCCCGAGAATTTACCGGAGCTTAAGGCGGAGGAATATTTGAACAGGTCCAGCAGGAATTCCACCGCAAGGACATAGAAAAAAAGGCGCTGTGGTGTCTGGATTCCCTCGGAAAGCAGGTTCCATTCCGACGCCAGTTCCGGAAAGTAAGCCGTTATCAGCAGAAACAGGGGCATCAGAAGCAGGCTGACCGGAATGCAGAAAAAGCGCACCATGCGGAAGTATGTGCCAACGGAGGGACTCTTGTAATAGTCCTCCGGATTCTGGGTAAATTGAAAAATGGTACAGGGAAGAACCAGCACCAGCGGAGAGTTGTCCACAAGTACGAGAATATGGCCTTCCAGGAGATAACTGCAGGCCACGTCGGGACGCTCGGTCATCTGGATGCCGGGCAGAGGATTCCACCAGCGCTTGTGCAGAAGAAGCTCCTCCAGACTCTTTGTTCCCATGGTCAGTGCGGTGGTCCGGAGGGAATCCAGAGTGTCTTCCAGCTTTTTCAGCAGCTCCTGATTGACGGTATTCTTCAGATAGGCCACAGCCACGTCGGTTTTACTCTCTGTGCCAATTGAGTGCATGGCAAAGATAAGTTCTGGAGAACGGACTCGCCGTCTGATGAGATTGGCGTTGAAGAGCATGGTCTCCACGAAGCCGTCTCTGGCGCCTCTGGTGACCCGCTCCAGATCAGGCTCCGCAATGCTCCTGGCCGGGTAGGTCCGCACATCGATGAGAATAGCCTGTGCAAATCCGTCAACGAAGAGGACGGAAGGGCCGCTGAGCACATTGCGGATAATCTCGTCCCAGGAATCGGTGAGGGAGGTTTGGGCATAGCCGATTTTGCTGTCCATATAACATGCGATATCTTCTATCTCACTGTCAGCTGTGAAAAGTGGATTCTGCAGGTCGGAAAAAATCTGCTGGAGGATTTCCGTCTTGCAGAAGCCGTTGACACCCAGGAAAAAGGCCGGTGTCCGGCCCAGGTACAGACGTCTCGTCATCAGGTCAAAGCTGGTGCGGACGGGGAGTACGGTTTCAATATAATTTATGTTTTCTTCTAAGCTGGGAGATAAAGTCATGGGCGGGCCTCTGCTTTCTTAATATAATGAAATGAATTAGGTTTGCGCACATGGTATAATATACACATATTTTTTAAAAAAATTTATAACTATGAAACTTTTTCAGACCACGCATTATCTAATGTTATGTAAAGGCAAGCGACAGAGGGAGGTGAAGAACCTTGCTTTTTTTCCCGGGAAAGAAGAATCAGACAAACAGGACATTGGTAGAAGAGATTATTCTGGAGAAATATAATCAATATTACCGTCTGGCATACAGCTATGTCCACAATGAGGCGGATGCCTGTGATATCGTGCAGAACGGTGCGTATAAGGCCATGCGGGGAAGCGGTACCCTGAAGAATCCGGAATATGCGGAAACGTGGATATACCGCATCATGCTGAATGAGTGCTTCGCATATCTGAAGAAGCCCGACTTTCTGTCCTATGAAGCGATGAAGGAGGAAAGCGGAATGGAAGCGGGAGCCGCGGAGGACAAATACGGCAATGTGGATTTACAGCGAGCGCTGGAGGAGCTCCCGGAGCATGACAAGGCAGTGGTTATCCTGAAATATTTTGAGGACAGGAAGCTTGAGGAGATTGCCGATATTCTGGAAGAGAATGTCAACACCGTGAAGAGCAGACTATACCGCAGTATTAAGAAGCTGCGGATCATACTTTCCGATGAACCAGGCGTAAGGAAGCAGAACCCGAAATATGACTCAAAAGTGCATCTGTCTTAGCGGATTGCCTGTGTGGAGCAGGAGATGGGAGTGAATATGATTTATAATTTTTCCGAGATGAAGGAACTGAATGAGCGGCTTGAAGAAGAGCTGCAGGAGAGGAAGAAAGAATATCTGAAACCGCAGATGTCAGAAGCACAGCTGGCGGCACTGCGGAAGAAAATGGAGGAAGCGAAAAAGATGGATAAGAGAAACAGAAATAAAAAGAGAATGGTCAGGCTGGCGACAGCGGCGGCCGCGCTGGCAGGGATTTTTGTCATACTGCCCAACACTTCGGCGGGGATAGCACATGCCATGGAGCAGATACCGGTTCTCGGACAGCTTGTGGAGGTAGTTACCTTCCGCGACTATAATTATGAGACTGACAGGAATATAGCGGATATCCAGGTGCCGGAGGTAAAAGTGGCAGATCAGACCGGAGACAGCCAGGTACAGGAGAATCTGAGCCGCACGGCGGAAGAGATCAACGCGGAAATCCAGGAAATCACAGATAAGCTGATAGAAGAATTTGAAGCGAATCTGGATGATGAGATGGGGTATCAGGATATTCTGGTAAAAAGTGAGGTGCTGACAACCACAGAGGAATACTTTACACTGAAGCTGATCTGCTATCAGGGAGCAGGAAGCGGCTATCAGTGGAATGTCTTCTATACCATCGACCTGAATACGGGAGAGCGTCTGGCATTGAAGGATTTGTTCCTGGAGGGCGCGGATTATATCACCGCTATCAGCGAGAATATCAAGGAGCAGATGCAGGCGCGGATGGATGCGGATGAAAATGTATATTACTGGCTGAACGATGAAATTGAAGAGTGGAACTTTAAGGCCATTACGGATGAAACCTCTTTTTACCTGAATGAAAAAGGCAATGTGGTAATCGGATTCAACGAAGGCGACGTGGCACCCATGTATATGGGAACGGTGGAATTCGAGATTCCGGCGGAAGTGCTGGAGGGAATGTGGAAGTAGAAGCATTCAGAGATGGTATGCATAAAGCCTGAAGGGAATAGGAGACCGGAGTCCTCCGGGATGACTGTGCGTGAAATCGCAGGAAAGCGGTTTCCGCACAGAAAATTCCGGTCCGAAGTAACATAATTCTTACCTTTCAGGAGTATACTATTACAGGAAAAACTGTATCAGACCCAGGCCGATCAGGAGTATCCCGGAGAGAGGGTCCGCGGTGCGCCCGGCCAGGCGCAGCACAGGATTGCCGCCCAGGCCATTGCCGGAATACAGGAAGAGCACGGAGCAGATAAAGGTTGCCACGGCAGTGGGGAAAAGGGCCAGGCCTGCCAGACTTGCGCTTAAGCCGGCGCTCAGATTGTTCAGAGACAGGGTCAGGCTTAAGGCGAATACCTCCGGTAATTTCAGACCCGGGGTGAAGGGGGCCGCATGATTGCCGGAAGGATTCGAGTTTGCCGACGGAGTCGTCTGCATTTGCAGCTCCGGCGGCTTTTGTGACCTTTCTTTCAGAGAAGGCAGCATCCACTTTATGATATAGTACAGTCCCAGAAGGATGAGAATCAGGCTCCCGGCACAGTTGCCCACAGTCCGTGGAAGAAAAGCGGCCAGCCGGTGCCCCAGGCCCACGGAGAGACAGGTGCCAAGAAGCGTAATCACGCTGATCAACATATTTTGCCAGAATCTGATACGGATTCCCCGAATCCCATAGCTGATTCCCACCAGCAGCGCGTCCAGGCTGGCTGATATCCCAAACAGGAGAGAAGCGGTATACATGAGAATTCTCCTGTGTCTTTGTTTTCTTTTTACTATATTCCTGACAAGAAGAAAATGTGTTGCTTTTTTAAGCCGGTGTGTTAGAATGGTGGTGGCTCCCGGAATATTATTATCTGAAAGAACAGGGAAAGCAAATATTGACTGGTATGCGCGCCGAAGCGCGCTGGGGGTATAAAAATGACGGAAGAAATGACGATAATCGGAGAAGAGGCCTACCGTGCTGCCAGAGAGCTTCTGGAGATTGCCGGGCCGGAGAAAGGTGACATTTTTGTAGTGGGATGTTCCACCAGCGAGGTGGCAGGAGCCGGAATTGGAACCTTTTCCAGTCCGGAACTTGCGGAGGTGCTGATAGTAACCATTTCCTCCTGGCTGGCCCTGCTGATAATAGCCGTTTCCTCCCGGCTGGCTTTGCTGAT
>JAAWLQ010000180.1 GCA_022797995.1 Lachnospiraceae bacterium | reverse complement strand
GTGCAGATACTGCTGAATCAGAATCGGCAGCGCCATGTCGGAATTCTCCAGCGCAGGAATCAGAACGCCGGCGGCAATGGAGATGATGGTCAGACCAATATAGATGATGCTCTCAAAGACGATCGAGTACAGCAGCGCCCTCTTCAGCTTTCCGGTGTCGGAGGTCGTCTGGAAACGGGTAATGCTGGCGGGCTGGCCACCCACCTGGAAAAAGCCCCAGACCAGGAAGCCGGAGATGATCCACATCAGGGATTGTCCGCCGTTGAGCGTAATGCCATTGGGATTAAACGCGGCATACTGCACATGCATCTGCGTAAAGCCGCCGGATGCGCTCAGCACGATCGGGGTCAGGATCGCAAAGCCCAGAATCATCAGGATGCCCTGAATCAGATCCGTCCAGGCGACGGCAAACATACCGCCCAGAAGCGTATAGAGAATGACGATGCCGCCGAACACAAAAAGCGCCGCCACATAGGGAATCCCGATGAGCACCTCAAACGCCGTGCCGGCCGCTTTCAGCTGCGCCGCCACCGTGGGGACAGAGCAGATCATGATGATAATGGCGGAAAGAATGCCCACCTTTTTGCCGAAGCGTGCGCCAAAGACGTCGGACATCGTCACGGCCCTGAGCCGCGCTGAAATCCTGCGGATGCGGTCGCCCACCAGCACGTAGCAGAACCAAGGCGCCGCCGCAGAGGAAATGGCCGCGGGGATGAAGCAGTATCCCAGGGACCGGACAGAGCCGACCGTTCCCATATAGGAGCTGCCGCTCATCTGCGTCGCAGAAAAAGAAAAGCCAATTGCCGGTGCGCTGAGCTTATCGCGGGCGATGAAATACTCGTCGTCTGTCTTCACGCGCTTGGAGAACACGACGCCGATTGCCAGCATGGCGATAAAATAGAGCACCAGGACCAGAATGTAAAATGCTGTAGATCCCATTTTTCGGACTCCTTTCGATTGCGGAAACAATACCGGTTCGTGGAAAAGAACCTTATTTCCCGGTTTTCACATAGAACAAGCATGCGCCGATCAGGAACAGATATCCCAGGTATCCAATCACCAGCGTCGCGATGTCAATACCGCCAAACACTCTGGGCAGACCCGTCACAGCAATCAGGAGGCTGCCGCCAATCAGATAAATCAGCATTAAAATCAGCGACACAAACGGAAACTGTTTTTTCAAGCTTTTTTTCTTCAAACCAAATCTCTCCTTTTCGCAGCCCGGAGCGGACTTGGCAGGACCGTTCCGGGCAAATATTTCCCCAGGGGCTACCAGACCTCCTGGAGCACGCGCATGGCATTGCCGCCCATCACTTTCGCAATATCCGCTTCCGAGTAATCATGGGCCACCAGCCAGCGCAGGATGTTGTGGGAGCCCTCTGTGGGATTTTCCATATAGCGGACATAGGGAACCCGCGGGAACTCATTGGCCGCGCCCTGGGAATTGCTCTGCTGCGTCTGCTTCATGGACAGCTGGCTGGCAAGCGCCTTGTGCAGATTGCAGTGGTCGCCATACAGCGTATCCGGCCCAAAGCTCACGTGATCGATGCCGATGAGATCCTTTACATACTCAAAATGCTCCATAAAAGACTCAATGGAATGGGTCCGCTGATCGCGGGTGATGGTGGTATGGGGCGCGGCCTCAATGCCGATGATGCCGCCCTTGTCCGCGCAAGCCTTCATATCGTCGTCCAGCATCAGGCGCTTGCTGTCCCACAGGGCGCGGGCGCCCGTGTGGCTGATGATGACCGGCTTGGTGGAATAAGTGATGATATCGCGGGTGGTCTGGGGGCCGACGTGAGAGCAGTCGATGGCAATGCCAACTTTATTCATCCGCTCCACCACCTGACGGCCCAGGTAGGTCAGGCCGCCGTCGCGGTCCTCCTTGATGCCGCTTCCCAGGGAATTGGACTCGGAATAGGTGATGCCCATGTGGCGGACGCCGAGGCCGTGGAGAATATCCACGCGGTCCAGCTCGTTTTCCACCGGCATCGCGCTCTCCAGCACCGGCACCCAGGCAATCTTGCCCTCCTTCTTGGCGCGCACAATGTCGTCCACAGTCCCGCACCGGATCAGGAATTTCTGATGCGCGATATCGGACATGCGCATGCCCATATCATAGATAACATCCTGCCATTTCCAGCCGGCCTTGGAGGTGATCAGGCAGCAGCCGTCCATCAGGTTGTCAAATACGCAGTCCCACAGGCTCTCCGACAGGCCCTGATAGGCTGTCTGCACCCGGTTCTCGCCGGTCCAGGAGAAAACCTCTCCCAAATCCTTGGGGAAGCAGAACGGATGCTCGTGCAGGGAAATGAAAATGTGTGTGTCCGCAATTTTCTTCGCCCTGGCTTCCTGCTCCGCGTTCAGGGGATACAGCTCAATGCCGCCCGGTACAAACGCATTGCACTCCGCGGCGGGCTCTGTCCTGCGATAATCCACACCGGCCTCTAAATACTGAAATGACTGATACGGCGTATAGCCCTTCTTCCGTTCCAACATGGTTCCCTCTACTCCTTTTCTTTCAGTGATTCAAAAATTTTGGCAGTTCCGCCTCTACCGTTGCGCCATACTTTCCCGCCAGCTCCACCACCGCTTTCGTGCGTGCCATATTTTCTTCAAATGGATACGTGGAACTGTCAAACATAACCGATGTAAATCCCAGGTCCAATGCCTTCTGGACAGTTTCCATAGTAAGACCGTGATCCAAATGAACCGCCACATTCACCTTCGCTTCCCTGGCTGCCTGCACCATCATGGGACCCATCAGATGAAGAGGAGAATGCTTCAGACGTACCTCGGCAATCTGTAATATGACAGGAGTATCCAACTCTTCCGCCGCCTGAATTGCCCCTTTCACCATCTCCATATTCCCCACACTGAAAGCTCCGACTCCTCTATGCTCCTTTTGTGCCTGCTCCAACAGGGATTTCATTGTAACAAGTGCCATCTTTTTTCTCCTGTCTTACCAGAGGTTGCGGTACATCTGTTCCACATCCGCCTGTGTGATTTCCCGACGAGTATTCTGGGGGCTGCCACTCTCCATAGCGTCATGTGCCATCTTTTCAATCACCCCGAAGAATTCCTCCCTGTTGATTCCATATTCTTCCAGAGTAGGCGTTTCCAACTCTTCCGTAAGCGCTGTCACAGCCTTTAAAAATTTCTCGCTTGCAACCTGATCAGAATCGTTGCCTTCCGCCGCGCCGATGGCACGTCCCAACTCCGCAAATCTGTCATAGGCGCCCTCCAGCGCAAATCCAAGGCACTCCTTTATCAGCATTGCATTGGAAAGTCCGTGGGCCACATGGAACAAAGCGCCGATGGGACGGCTCATGCCGTGAATCAGGGTGACGCTTGCATTGTTAAAGGCGATGCCGGCTTCCAGCGCCGCAATGGACATCTGCACTCTGGCCTCTTCGTTCTGTCCGTCATGGAAGGCCGTTGGAAGATATCTGAAAATTCGTTTCACCGCAGACAGTGCAAAGGTATCGGACATCATCTGGGCTTTTCTGGAGGTGTAAGCCTCCATTGCATGGCAGAGGGCGTCCAGGCCTGTGGCGGCCGTAATCTTAGGCGGCGCCGTCATGGTGAACTGCGGATCAATGATTGCCAGGTCTGGCATCAGCACCTTTCCCTTCAGCAGCATTTTGATGTCTTTCTTCGTATCTGTAATGATGGTAAACTGGGTTGCCTCCGAGCCGGTTCCCGCCGTGGTGGGAATTGCGATGATGGGCGGCATTTCCACATTGATTTCTTTTCCCATGTAGTCGGAAATGTTTCCCCCATGGGCAACCAGCGACGCAATCGCCTTCATGGAGTCAATGGGGCTTCCTCCTCCCAGCGCAATCAGAAAGTCACAATTCTCTGCCTTATATTGCGCAAGACCGGCGTCGATCATTTTATCCGTCGGCTCTCCTGTAATTTCGGAATAGATGGAATAATCAATTCCCTGATTTTTCAGGGCTGTCTCCAGTTTTTCACAGTTCCCCAGCTGAATCATGACCTTGTCCGTAACGATGAGTGCTTTCCTGCCAAAGCGCGCCAAAGCGCTCTCCGCCATGTCCAACGCTCCGGCGCCGTTTATAATCTGGCCCGGTATGATAAATTCTCTTGCCATTTTATGGTTCCCGTCCTTTCGTTATTATGATTCCACTTATGATTCTCCTGCAGGTAATCTTCACGCCGTATGCGCCATGCTCTTTGCGTTATATATGTGCCTTTCGCACTGTTTCCCCTCAATGCTCTTTTACTGCCCTGTATCCTGCCAGCGAAACCCCTCAGTCAGTATAAGCGTCCATTCAGGCATCAGGCAATTCTTCCTCGCATTGTCCGGCCGGGCTGACGTTTACAGCTCTGCTGCCTCTGTGGTTTCAGAACTCCGCGTCGTGCATCCACACATATTTTTCATCTTCGCAGCGGTCAGTCTGGAGCCAGGGATTGCCTTCCAGATGACGTATCATCCAACAGGTATACATCTGAAATCCCGGAGCCACTGCCTGGGGATGAAGCTCTCCGCCGGGGATGGCTGAAAAGCTGTTGTTGACACTCTTAAATACCTGATCTCCCACAAAGCTTGCCCCAAATCCTTCCGGCCTGTCAAACTTGAACAGATAGGTCTCCGGCTGGGGATGTCTGTGGGGCAGGTATCCGGACCAGTTTCCCCTGTCGTTCAGCACCTCGCCCAGCACCATATTGGATTCCGGACAGATGTCATGGTCAAAGATGGTATTCACCCTCCGCTTTGCCACATTGCCGAACTTACCCACGCTGGAATATCCCCAGGGCGCGTCCTCCGGCGCGTAAAGGCGGCTTGCAAAGGAGCGCTCGTTCTGTGTGCACTGCACCAGAATTTCCGTCGCTTCCTCCGCGGTCACTTTTATCTTCTTTCCACCGCTTACATGCAGGCACCAGGGCCCTTCCGTAAACACATCTTTTCTGGAAACGCTTTCCTGGTTTCCTTCCCATTCATAGGTGATTTTTCCTGAAAGAAGAAGAACCGCAATCTCCTCTCCCTCCCGGAAGAATTCTCTGGTTTCATTCTGTTTCATCTGATAGACACGAATGTCCATCCGCATTTCCTTATAGTCATTGTCATAGGTTGTGAGAATCATTTCCCCGGTCTCGTCAAATGCGGGATATCCAAAAACCTTGCTCATATCGTTTGCCTCCTGAATTAAGTCGCTGCGCGACGGCTCTAAAGAGTAAAGTCACTTCGGTGCACACCTCAGGAGAGAAACTTTCATTCGAAAATGCACTCATGAAAGTTCCTCTCGTGCACCTTTGCGACTTTACTGATTCCAGTTCCGTAACCACCCTCCAGTACACACGCCCTTAGATTCCTTTCTGGTCGTTAAGGCCCGCCCATAAAGGAATCTGTGTACTGTTCGGGCGGTTACTGATTCCAGTTCCGTATCTGTCCAGACAGTACCCAAATGTCAGCAGAGAATTCCCGGCCGCTTTGGCGTCCGTTAATTCTCTGGGGCACTGTTCCGGACAGATACTGATTTTAATATGCCCTCGACTCGCTTCGTCCCTTCAGAACGCCTTCGCATGCTTCCCGCACCGACGCTTTCTCAGAGGTGGTTGCAATACCCACATTCCACCAGGACTCATAGCCGTCGGTCATAGTCTTCGGAAGTACTTTCAGATCGAACAGGCATGCCACGGTCTGCGTTTTGGCATCTTCGAGGGCTGCTTCCAGCTCTTCTATGGTTTTGCAGGTGTAGGATTTCAGTCCATATCCTTCCGCCACCTTTGCATAGTCTACCGGAATCAGGTCCCCGGTAGGCTTTTTGCCGTCTGTATAACGGAATTCCGTCGCAAGGCTTCCGATACCGTGGTTCATTTCCAGGTTATTGATGCATCCGAAGCCACAGTTGTCGAATACCAGAATATTTACCTTCTTCTTCTCCTGCATGATGGTCATAATCTCGCTGTGGAGCATCTGGAAGCTGGAGTCGCCCACCACACAGTAAACCTCCGCATCCGGCTCGGCGAATTTCACGCCAAGGGTGGCCGCCACCTCGTATCCCATGCAGGAATATCCGTACTCTGCGTGATATCCGCCCCGCCTGTCCGTGGTCCACATTCTCTGCATACAGCTGGGAAGGGAGCCTCCCGCCGTGATAATGATGGCATCGTCGTCAATGGTTCTGCGGATTGCCGCAAGGGCTGCCGTCTGTGTGATTTTTCCTTCTGTCAGCTTCACGAATTCCGGAATGGTTCTGGGGTCTCTGGCTTTGATCATGGGCTCGAAATCCTCTCCGGTATAGGCGATGCCGGCCAGGCGCTCCATTTCCTTCTCCCAGACCTTCTTCGCCTCTTCAATTTCCGTGGTATAAGCGGAATGATATCCCATTTTACGCAATTTCTCTCCCAGAGCCTTTACCGTGGCTTTGGCGTCACCCACCGCTTTCACCGCATCCATCTTGTAGGCATGGAATCTGCAGTTATTGATGGAGACAAATTTCACATTCTCATTCTGGAAGAGATGTTTGGAGCTTGTGGTAAAGTCAGACATACGGGAACCGATGGCGATGACCACATCCGCATCTTTTCCAATCACATTGGACGCATAGGTTCCGGTGACACCGATGCCGCCCAGACAGTAGGGATGGCTGGACACGCATGCACTTTTCCCGGCCTGGGTCTCGCCGAAGGGAATCCCGAACTCCGCGCAGAACTGCTCCACTTCCTCCCCTGCGTCGGAATACCGGACACCGCCGCCCACGATGACCAGAGGCTTCCTGGAGCCCGCTATCACCTGCGCCACATCCTCCAGCTCCTCTTCCACCGCCGCCGGCCTTGTGATCCGATGTACTCTCTTTTTGAAGAAATATTCCGGATAGTCAAAGGATTCCCCCTCCACATCCTGAGGAAGGGCGATACAGCAGGCTCCTGTCTCCGCCGGGTCCGTGAGAACCCGCATCGCGTTGATCAGCGCCGTCATCACCATCTCCGGCCTTGTAACACGGTCCCAATACTTGCAGACCGGCTTAAATGCGTCGTTTGTGGACACTGCCAGCGAGGAGCTCTGCTCCAACTGCTGCAGCACCGGGTCCGGCTGTCTGGATGCAAAGGTATCCGCCGGGAATACCAGCAGCGGAATGTTATTTACCGTTGCGGTGGCACAGGCTGTCACCATGTTGGCCGCGCCGGGGCCCACCGAGGAAGAACAGGCGATGATTTTCCTGCGCTGGTTCTGCTTCGCAAATGCGATGGCCGCATGGCACATACCCTGCTCATTCCTTCCCTGCATAACCCGCAGTTCGCCGGGCTGGCTGTCCAGGGCCTCTCCAAGCCCCACCGCAATGCCGTGCCCGAAAATGGTGAAAAATCCCTCTACAAATTTTGTTTCTTTTCCGTCCATGGATACATACTGGTTATCCAAAAACCTGACAATCGCCTGGGCGGTTGTCATTCTGATGGTCTCTGCCATTCTCCTGCTCCTCCTTCTTATACTCTGGCTATCATCTCGCCGAATTTTTCTTTTTCTTCTTTGATAAAGGCCGCCACTTCTTCCGGATTCGGGAGATCATCCGAACAGTTGTTGCTGCGCACCATCATGGATGCCTCCGCGGAACCGAATTCCAGACAGTCTATAATCTCCCATCCCTGGTACAGGCCATATAGGAATCCGGAGCCGTAACCGTCGCCGCCGCCGAAGCCTTTTCTCGCCTCCACCGGAAAGGGCTTGATGCTGAAGCTCTGTCCGTCACAGGTATATGCCGTGGAGCCCTGCATTCCGTGCTTGATCACTACGATCTTCGCATTGTATTTCTGCCACAGCGCCGCGGTCTCTTTATCGTCCATCCCGGGCTGAATCAGCTTCTCCGTCAGGTCAAACTCTTCTCTGCAGCCCTGGCCCTGCTCAACGACGCGGTGAAGAAGGG
>JAAWLQ010000179.1 GCA_022797995.1 Lachnospiraceae bacterium | reverse complement strand
TCTGAGGAGGAGATAAAAGCTGCCGCAGAGGCTGCCTGTGCGGATGAATTTATCGAGCAGAGCAGTCAGGGATATGATACCCGGCTGGGGCAGGGGGGCGTGAATCTGTCCGGCGGGCAGAAGCAGCGGCTTTCCATAGCCAGAGCGCTTGTGCGCAGGCCCCGGGTTCTGATTCTTGACGATTGCACCAGCGCGCTGGACGCCCAGACGGAAAGCATTGTGCTGAACGGACTGCGGGAGACGGCGGACCAGGTCACGGTACTGCTGATTAGCCAGCGTATCTCCACAGTCATGCGCGCGGACTATATCGTATGTCTGGACAACGGGCAGGTAGCGGGATACGGTACCCATGAGGAGCTGATGGCTTCCTGCGGAATCTATCAGGCCATCTATGATTCTCAGATTGGAGGTGGGACAAATGGCTGAAAAGAAAGGTTATGTGCCGCCGGCCAACCCCAGCGGAATCTCCCGGCCGGGCCGTGGCGGCGTTGTGGTGAAACCGAAAAATATGAAAGGGACTCTGGGAAGGCTGTGGCAGCTGACCAAAGGACACAGAAAGGGGTTGGGATGGATTCTTCTGCTGTCCGGCCTGGCTTCCGTGGCCTCGGTGCTTTCCCCCTATGTGACGGGGAAGGCCGTTACGGCTATCAGCGGAAAAGATGCGCTTACTTGGATTCTGGTCTGTCTGACGGCGCTGTATCTCTGCGACTGGCTGATTCGGTTCCTCCAGGCCTTTTTCATGGCTTCCATCGGGCAGAATGTGATTCACCACATTCGGAGTGTGCTTTTTGACCAGATTAAGACACTGCCCCTGTCCTTTTTTGACAGGCACAGGCATGGGGAGCTGATGAGCCGTCTGACCAACGACGTGGATAATATCAGCGTTACCATTTCCAGCTCCCTGACCCTTCTTCTGACCTATGCCTTTACCATCGGCGGCGTCTTTGTGATGATGGTCACGCTGAGCCCTCTGCTTACGCTGGTGGCGCTGGTGGGAGTGGCGCTGATTTTCACTTTGACGAAAACGGTGACAAAGCGGACAAGGAAGCTTTTCCTGGAGCGCCAGAAAGTGCTGGGCGCCCTGAACGGGCAGGTGGAGGAAAGTATCTCCGGTCTGGCCGTGGTCAAGGCTTTCTGCCGGGAAGAGGAGATGGAGCGGGATTTCGAGGAGAAGAACGCCAGACTCTGCAAGGTGTCCATCCGGGCGCTGATCTGGTCGGGATATCTGATGCCGCTGATGAATGTGATCAACAACCTCTGCTATGTGGCCATTGCGGTGTTCAGCGGCCTGCTGTTTGTGAACGGCAATATCGAGGATATCGGTCTGATCACCAGTTTTCTGCTCTATGTGCGTCAGTTTACCCGCCCTTTTGTGGAGATCGCAAATATTTATAATAATTTTCAGACCGCCGTTGCCGGTGCGGAGCGGGTATTTGAAATCCTGGATGAGGAGCCGGAGCCGGCGGACAGAGAGGGAGCGCTGCATCTGACGGCCCCCAAGGGCGATATTGAGTTAAAGCATGTAAGCTTCGGATATAATCCGGACAAAATGGTATTGAAGGACGTTTCTGTGAAGATTCCGGCGGGAACCCAGACTGCCATTGTGGGCGCGACAGGCTCCGGTAAGACTACTATTATCAATTTGCTGACCAGATTTTACGATGTGACGGAAGGAAGTGTACTGCTGGACGGACATGACCTGCGGGACTATCGGATGGAGGACCTGAGAGCGGCTTTCGGGGTGGTGCTGCAGGACACGGCATTGTTCGCCGAAAGTGTCAGGGACAACATTGCCTACGGACATCCGGAGGCGGATGAGGAGCAGATTCGGCAGGCGGCAAGGGTGGCCGGTGCGGACGGCTTTATCCAGCGTCTGTGGAATGGATATGAGACCGTGCTGGAACAGGGGGGAAGCGAGCTGTCCCAGGGAGAGCGGCAGCTGATCACCATAGCCCGGGCGGTGCTGGCCAATGCGCCCATTCTGATTCTGGACGAGGCCACCAGCTCCGTGGACACCGTTACGGAACAGAAAATCCGCCGGGCCATGCTGAAAATCTGTGAGGACCGCACTTCGGTCATCATTGCCCACAGACTTTCCACCATTCGGGATTCGGACCTGATTCTTCTGTTGGAGAACGGGGAGATTATGGAACAGGGAACTCACGGGGAGCTGATGGCCCTGAACGGGCGGTATGCGCAGATGTATAAGACCCAGACAGGGTAAGGATGACAGTGATACTGGCCGCCTGGTTTTACGCGCAGCTTTCTTTGTGCGGGTTTTCGCAGGCAAGTTACAGACCTTTTATAGTAAAAATCCCGGGCCTGCACTGACGCGAAGCCCGGAATAAAGAAGTGGCCGTTGGCCCTTCTTAAAGAGGTGGCTTACAGCCCCTCTTTGAGGTGGCATATAGCCCTCTTAAAGAGGGGGCTGCGCCACCTCTTAGGGGAGGATAAGTATTATCCTTATCTTTGGTGAATAGTTTTTATCAAAGGAGGGGGTTCCTTGACATTAACTATTGTTGCCTGAAAATCGATATCTATACACGGCTGTGAAAATTTTTTAAAAAATTTTTTATTGTGTTCGCAGATAATCTGGTATATACTGTTAGAAGCGGAAAAAATCTCGGAATTTTCCGCGGAAGAATACATTCGGCTGCAGGCCGGAAAGATTTAAAAGGTGGTAGAATATGGCTTTATTGGAAAAATGGAGGGAAATTGCATACAACGAATCGGCAGACAAGAATGAGCTGCAGCAGCTCTGGAAAGACTATTTTCAGGAGGAGAAGGAGATTTATGCCGAACTTCTGAAGAATCCCGACCAGGTGGTAAAGGGCACTGTGAAAGAGCTGGCCGACAAATACGGCGTATCCATCATGACGATGACCGGTTTCCTGGACGGCATCAATGACAGTCTGAAGGAGCCCAATCCCATTGAGGAAATGGAGGAGGACACAGAGGTAAATCTGGGCTTTGACAAGGCTCTTCTCTATAAGAATATGGTGGCGGCAGAGGCAGACTGGCTGTACAATCTGGAAGAGTGGGAGGATATCTTTGACGAAGATACCAGAAAGGCTCTCTATAAAGAACAGAAATCCTCGACCACAATCGTAAAAGGCGCCAAAATATATCCAAACGATCCCTGTCCCTGCGGAAGCGGTAAGAAATACAAGAAATGCTGCGGCAAAAGGTAAGTGACAGATAAGGCTGACTGCGGCCATTCACAGGAAGGTGGGGCTGTCGCATTAAATAGCCAAAGTACCAGATACGGTGATGTTTTTCACGAAATGCCATATCTTGTATTTCAAAGCTTTAATGCGACAGCCCTATTTGTAAAAAAATCTCTGTGGAATGCTGAGAGGAGGAACCAGTAATGAAAGATCTGTTGAGAAAAGTCAAATGGGATGCGATATTGAGCGCATTGCTGTATGTGGTTCTGGGAATTGTGGCGCTTGTGATCCCGGAGACCATGATTAAGACTCTGGGGTATCTGATTGGGATTGGGCTGATTGTGGTGGGTGCCGTCTCAATGATCGGTTATCTGCTGCGGGAGAACAGCCTGAATTATTACCGTCATGACTTCGGCTATGGACTTGTGGGGATTGCGGTAGGTATCCTTTTTCTCTACAAAGTGGAATGGATTATCTCGCTGGTTCCTGTGATTCTGGGCATTATGGTGCTGGCCAGCGGCTGCGGCAAGCTGCAGAATGTGATTGACATGATGCGGGGCGAATACGGGAACTGGATTGTCATGCTGATCCTTGCCATTATCAACGTGGTTTTCGGTGTGATACTGATTGTCAATCCATTTGACACGGTGATTCTGTTGTTCCAGCTGGTGGGCGTCGGACTGATATTCAGCGGCATTACGGACGGTTTTGCGGCTGTCTATGTGGCGGGCAGGCTGAGGAAATTTGTGGACCGCATGGAGGCCGTGGACAGCAGCTTTGTGGAAGTGATTGTGAAGGAGAACCAGTCCCGGAGAAAGCAGGAAGAAAGCACGGAAGAAGAACAGTCCGAAACCGATGCGGAGAAGAGCAGCGGGGATATATCGGAAAAAGTCAGTGATGAAGGAGCAGAAATGTGAATATAGCATCTTTTTTATTGCCAAAGGCGGAAGTGGCATATCTGAGAGATGATATGACGCTTCGGCAGGGGCTTGAGAAACTGCGCAGAAGCGGTTTCTCGGCCATCCCTGTCATCGACTGCGAGGACCGGTACGTGGGAGTGATCAGTGTGGCGGATTTCCTCTGGAATATTCTTGCCTACAATCAGAATCTGGAGGATATCACCCTCAAGAAACTGGAGCATATGACTGTCCGGGATTTTCTGCAGAATGGCAAAGTGCAGCCGGCCTGCATTGACACTGCGATGGAGAATCTTCTGGAACGGGCGAAAAACCAGAATTTTGTGCCGGTTATCGATGACAGAAGCGTATTTATCGGTATTGTCACAAGAAGTGATATCATAAAATATTTTATGGAACAGAACAGAGACTGACAGATGGTGGAAAACGAAAATACATACAGGAAGAGAGGTAACGAAGATGAAGAAGCTGGAAGAATATGTTGTAAGTATACCTGATTTTCCCGAGGAGGGGATTATTTTCCGGGATGTGACAAGCGTGCTGCAGGATGCGGACGGGCTGCAGCTGGCTGTCAACACCATGCAGGACCTGGTAAAGGATCTGGATTACGACGTGGTGGCAGGACCTGAATCAAGGGGATTTATATTTGGAACACCCATTGCTTATAATAATAAAAAGCCTTTTGTGCTGATCCGCAAGAAAGGAAAGCTTCCCAGAGAGACAGTGGCCATCTCCTATGATCTGGAATATGGCAGCGCCACCATTGAGATGCATAAAGACAGCATCAAACCGGGCCAGAAGGTTCTGATAGTGGACGATCTCATCGCCACAGGCGGGACCACGGAAGCCATGGTGAAGCTGGTGGAAAGCCTGGGCGGCGAAGTCGTGGGTATTGTGGTGCTGATGGAGCTGGCCGGGTTGAAGGGCAGAGAGAGGCTGGCGGGATATCGCCTGGATTCGGCAATCTGTTATGAGGGAAAGTAAGGCTTTCCTGGGAAGCAGATTTTCCCGGAAAGCAGGGCTTCGGGGGATTGAACGGGCGCAGAAAGTGTGATGACTATGGCAGAAGAAAAGAACGAGGATTTTTTTGACGACGGAAAAATGAGTGAATATCATGAATTTGTCGATCCGGAGGAATTGTATCGGGAGCTTATTGCGCGTGTGCGGAAATACCATCCAAGCGACGACATCTCCATGATTGAAAAGGCATATAAGACTGCCGAGAAAGCGCATAAAGACCAGTTCCGTAAGTCGGGAGAGCCCTATATCATTCATCCTCTGAACGTGGCCATCATCCTGGCCGATCTGGAGCTGGACAAGGAGACTATTGTGGCGGGTATCCTCCATGATGTGGTGGAAGACACCATCATGACGGAGGAGGATCTGAAGAAGGAGTTCGGCGAGGATGTGGCGCTTCTGGTGGACGGGGTCACAAAGCTGGAGAAGATTCCCCTGTCCACGGGCACCGACCAGCCTGATGAAAAGCTTGAGATGCAGGCGGAGAACCTACGGAAAATGTTCCTTGCCATGGCGAAGGACATTCGCGTCATATTGATTAAGCTGGCCGACAGACTTCACAATATGCGCACTCTGCAGTATAAAAAGCCGGAGAGCCGGCAGCGGATTGCGAAGGAAACTCTGGAGATTTACTGTCCTATTGCTCAGAGACTTGGCATCAGCAAGGTAAAAATTGAACTGGATGACCTGTCCCTGAAATATCTGGAGCCGGATGTCTATTATGATCTGGTAGACAAAATCGCCGTGCGCAAAAATGTCCGGGAAAAATATATCCAGAGCATTGTGGACGAGGTCAGCGAGCATATCAGAAAAGCGGGCATCAAGGCGAAGATTGACGGCCGGGTGAAGCATTTTTTCAGTATCTATAAGAAGATGCTGAACCAGGATAAAACTCTGGACCAGATCTACGATCTGTTTGCGGTGCGTATTATCGTGGACAGTGTGCGGGACTGTTACGCGGCGCTGGGAGTCATCCACGAAATGTACAAACCTATTCCCGGGCGGTTCAAGGATTATATCGCAATGCCGAAGGCCAATATGTATCAGTCTCTGCACACCACGCTGATCGGCAGCTCGGGACAGCCTTTTGAGATACAGATTCGTACCTTTGAAATGCACAAGGCGGCGGAGTACGGTATCGCCGCCCACTGGAAATACAAGGAGGCCTCCGACGGCAAAAAGGTGGAGGCCCAGGAAGAGGAAAAGCTGGTCTGGCTGCGGCAGATACTGGAGTGGCAGCGGGACATGTCGGACAATCAGGAGTTTATGAAGCTGTTGAAGAACGATCTGGACCTGTTCTCCGACAATGTGTACTGCTTTACCCCCACAGGCGAGGTGAAAAATCTCCCTGCGGGTTCCACAACCATTGATTTCGCCTACAGTATTCATTCCGCGGTGGGCAACAGGATGGTGGGGGCCAGGGTCAATGACAAACTGGTGACCATCGATTATGAGATTAAGAACGGCGACAGGATTGAGATTATCACTTCCCAGAATTCCAAAGGTCCCAGCCGTGACTGGCTGAATGTGGTGAAGAGCACTCAGGCGAAGAATAAAATCAATCAATGGTTTAAAAATGAACTGAAAGAAGACAATATCGTCAAGGGAAAGGAACTGCTTGCAAATTACTGCAAGACCAAATCTGTCAACCTTTCCGAGCTGATGAAGCAGGATTATATGAGCGCTGTGATGCGCAAATACGGGTTCCGGGACTGGGATTCCGTGCTGGCCGCCGTGGGGCACGGAGGGCTGAAGGAAGGGCAGATCATCAACCGGATGATCGAGCTGTATGATAGGAATCACAAGAGCGTGATGACCAACGAGCAGGTGCTCGCACAGGTGGCCGAGAATGCGGCAAGCCTGTCCCGGCCTGCGAGAACCCGCTCCCAGAGCGGGATCGTTGTCAAGGGAACCCATGATCTGGCGGTGCGGTTTTCCAAATGCTGCTCTCCGGTTCCGGGAGACGAGATCGTGGGCTTTGTCACCAGGGGAAGAGGAATTTCCGTTCACAGGACAGACTGCATCAATATCCTGAATCTGCCGGAGCTTGAGAGGGAGCGTCTGATTGACGCGGAGTGGGAAGCGTCGCCGGAGGAGGAAGGCGCGGGAAAATATCTTGCGGAAATCAAGATCTATGCCAACAACAGGAACGGTCTTCTTGCGGATATCTCCAAGGCGCTTACGGAGAAAAATATCGATATTCTCTCCATGAACACGCGTGTCAGCAAGCAGGGGCTTGCAACCCTGTCAACCTCCTTTGAAATCGGGAGCAGACAGGAGCTGATCCGGATTATAGACAGGATCCGGAGCATTGAGAGCGTGGTTGACATAGAGAGAACCACCGGGTAAAGGAGAAGAAAGACAGAAAGAGAAAGGGGGATGAAAATGGGCAGATTGAAAATCGGAAAAATTACTCTCGGAGTGTGTCAGACAAACTGCTATTTTGTTTACGAGGAAGGCAGCGGGAAGGCCCTGGTGTTTGATCCGGCGGACAGAGGCGATTATATTTTCGAATCTCTTAAGGACAAGGGCTTTACAGTGGATGCCATTTTGCTGACACATGGTCATTTTGACCATATCTGGGGCGTTCCGAGACTGAAGGAGCTTTCCGGGGCAAAGCTTTACGCATATGAGAAAGAGCAGGAGCTGTGCGGCAGCCCTTCCATGAATATTTCCGCACAGGCGGGCAGAGCCCTGGGTGTCACACCGGACGAGCTTTTCAGGGACGGAGAGGAATTTGTCATTTCCGGAATCAGGGGAAAGGTGATCGCCACACCGGGCCATACGGGCGGAAGCTGCTG
>JAAWLQ010000178.1 GCA_022797995.1 Lachnospiraceae bacterium | reverse complement strand
CACTCCCGGAGAAATCCTTTCCTCCTGCCGATGACACCAGAAGCTGAATATTCCAAAGGCCAGGGCCCCTGCCAGCACCCAGACTTCCGGGTCCATACCCGTGGCCCCGAATGTCACAGGCAGCCGAAAGCTTTCAGGCCGATATAAGGCAAGCCACGCCCCCATCACGCCCTGGAAAGCCTTTCCGCTTAACAGTGCGTCCAGAAAAATGAAGACCACAAAGCCTGCTATCGCCCCTGTCAGACAGAGAATCGCCGCCACAGCCTTCCTGCGCGGCTCCGCCGCTTCTTCCCGCCGGCAGAAAATCACCCCCAACGCAATAATCAGGAGAAGTCCCCCGGCAATATCCAGGTAACAGCAGAATGCCGCCAGAATCCCTCTCAGCAGAAATACCGCCGGCTCCGGTTTCTTCCCGAATCCCATTATTATCAGAGAAACGGCAATCATAAGAATCAGAAAATAAAGCATATCCGGAGACAGTACAAGCGCATTCTGAATCATATGGGGAGCACACATGAAAAATCCGAAGGTCATCAGCGCCGCCTTTGCCCCCGTCAGTTTCCGCATCACAAAATACAACAAAAGAAATGCGGCCATCTGCAGCGCTGTCTGAGCCCAGATTCCATTTACGAACTGATTCCCCAAAAGCACAAAAACTTCATGCAGAAGCTGCACATAAAGGTAAGAAGCACCGTGTACAATCTGCGGAATTTTCTGTCCGGTGGCCACCTTCGCCATTTCAAAATATTCCGATGACAGCTCCGCATTCCCCGCGCCCTGTATCCTGAGAAAAAGGCCCGCCGCAAAGAACGCAATCACCAGCAACGCCTCCGCCACTGTCAGGATACCACGCTTTTTCCCGGCAAGGGAATCAAGAGCCGGCGCCAGACTTTGAAGCTTAAAGACAATGGCACAGACAATAATTCCATACAGCACAGCAAGCGCTATTCCCCAGTATGCCGCCACTCCGGCCTCCACACAGAGTACGGAGCCGGTGGCAATCAGAATAACGCCTGCCATAAAACTATACAATCCCCATATCAGATAACTAAACGCATTTTTATTCCAGCTCATTTCAGCCCTTCCGGTTCATCTGGTATTTTTATTCTTCATCTGCTGTGGTTCTCTCTTCATCGGAATTGTTTCCCTTATGAAGTATCTTTTCGATATTATATCTGGGCCGCTGCTTCACTTCGATGTAAATTTTCCCGATATACTGTCCCACCAGCCCGATGGCCAGCAGCTGAAGGCCTCCCAGAAACCAGATAGACAGAATCAATGATGTCCATCCCGGCACCACATGCCCGGTAAAATAGGATAACAACGCATAAATCAACGCAAGCACGGAGCAGAAAATGATCAGCAGCCCCAGCCCCAGTATCAGGCTGATGGGTTTCACGCTGAAGGAAGAAATTCCGTTGAAAGCCAGTGCCAGCATCTTTTTCAACGGATACTTCGACTCACCCGCCGCCCGCTCCTTTCGGTCGTAATAGACATTGTCAGTCTGATAACCGATCAGCGGCATCATTCCCCGCAGAAAGAGATTCGTTTCCCTGTACTTTGAGAACTCCTCCACCGCCCGTCTGGACATCAGTCTGAAATCGGCGTGATTATATACTGTCTTCACTCCCATCAGTCCCATCAGCCTGTAAAATGCCTGGGCCGTGGTCCTTTTGAAAAAGGTGTCTGTCTTCCGCTCTCTCCTGACACCATAGACAATATCATTTCCCTCGTGGAATTTGTCTATCATCTCTTCGATGACAGCCACATCATCCTGCAGGTCAGCGTCGATGGAAATCGTCACGTCACACATATCCTTTGCCGTAATCAGGCCTGCCGTCAGCGCAAACTGATGGCCCACATTGCCCGCCAGCTTTACACCGCTTACCTGGACGGGATATGCGGCATGTTCTTCCTCTATCAGTTCCCATGTGCGATCTTTGCTTCCGTCATTCACAAACAAGATGAAACTGTCCCCGGCGATTTTCCCTTTTTGGACTAAATCGGCCAGGACATCTCTCAGGGCCTCGGAGGCGAGCTTTAAAACCTCCTCCTCATTATAGCAGGGCACTACAATTGCCAGCTTATCCATAAAAAATCCTCTCTACATCGCGGAAAGAAACCGATTCTCTACTCATCCCAGTTATGATATACCGCCTGAACGTCATCGTCCTCGTCAAGCAGATCCAGAATCCTCTGAAGGGATTTCACTGCCGTCTCATCCGTCAATGCCACGTAATTCTGAGGAATCATTGTAACTTCCGCGCTCATCATGGGAATTCCCGCACCCTCCAGAGCTTCCCGCACCGCGTCGAAATTATCAGGATCCGTCAGCACTTCATAGCTGTCCTCTTCCTCGTTAAAGTCCTCCGCGCCTGCGTCAAGGGCCGTCATCATCAGGTCGTCCGCCTCCAGCTCACATTCCTCCCTGTCGATGATGATCTGGCCTTTCTTGTCAAACATAAAGGAAACGCAGCCGGGAGTACCGATATTTCCCTGTCCCTTCGTGAAAGCACTTCTGACATTCGCCGCCGTACGGTTTTTATTGTCCGTAAGCGCGTCCACAATAATCGCAATTCCGCTGGGACCATATCCCTCATAAGTTACATATTCATAATTTACATTGCCCACATCTCCCGCGGCCTTCTTGATGCCCCTCTCAATGGTGTCGTTGGGCATATTGTTGGCCTTCGCCTTGGCTATTACGGTGGCAAGCTTGAAATTATTGTTCGGGTCCGGGCCTCCCTCCTTTACCGCAACGGCAATCTCTCTGCCGATAATTGTGAAGATTTTTCCCTTCGCCGCATCATTTTTTTCCTTTTTATGCTTAATGTTAGCAAATTTTGAATGTCCCGACATGTTTTTCTCCTTTTTTCTGTTTGTTTTACATTTATCTGTTATAAATGAAGAGTTTAGCTGTCTGTTCAGGCGCTCACTCCTCATCCGTCTCCTCCGGCATCGGTTCCTCTTTTTTGGTAACCAGCACGCTCTGAATCATTTTATGTTCGACTGTCTGAATTTTAAAATTGTACCCTCCGTAATCCACATCAAATTTCTCGTCAGGCTCCGGAATCTTGTCCAGCCTGGAAATGAGAAATCCGTTTAACGTATCGAATTCTTCCTCCTCGAAGGAAATCCCGAAGGTCTTCTCCAGCTCCTCCAGCGGCGTCTTTCCTGCCACTATGTATTCATTGTTCCCCTTTTCCTCGATATACTCGCTTATCTCGTCGTATTCGTCAAGGATATTGCCCACAATCTCCTCTAAAATATCTTCCATTGCCACAAGTCCGTCTGTCTGCCCGTACTCATCCACCACGATGACCATCTGCTGCTTTTCGGCCTGCATCTCCCGGAACAGTTCGTCAATATGCTTTGTCTGGGGAATAAACACCGGATCGCGCATCAGCTCCTCCAGATCCTTGAGGGGACATGTCATATTGGCCGCATCCGCATGAAAACGCAGCGCATCCTTCAGATGCAGAATGCCGATAATGTGGTCTATGGTTTCTTCATAAACCGGATAACGGCTGTTCTTGCCTTCCATCATAAAAGTGATTGCATCCCTCAGCGTGGTATCCGCATCGATGGCCACAATATTTTTCCTGTGGGTCATGATGTCCTGGGCTTCTTTATCTCCGAATTCAAAGATATTGGAAATCATCTCCGCCTCGCTGGCCTGAATCAGTCCCTGTTCGTGCCCCTCGTTAACCATATGGATGATTTCTTCCGTCACATCGGTTTCATCCGCCTTCCCGCCCGCACCGAATATCCGCAGAATGCCGTTTGTGGTCAGCGTGACAAGTCCGGTGAAAAAAGAAAGCAGCCTTGTGATAAAAAACACAGGCGTAATACAGGCATATGCCCATTTCTCCGGGGCTCTCGCCGCGATCTTCTTCGGCAGCAGAACTCCCAGAGTAAGTGTTATGTACAGGAGAACAAATGTCGAAAGGACAGCCGCCACAATCAGAATCACATTCGAAGGCAACTCTTCCAGCTTCAGCTGGCGCTCCGTCACAAAATGAATCCATGTTGACAGAGTGCGGAGCAACAGTCCCAGATGAACCGCACCGATCACAATATTAATCAGGGTGGTAATCAGCTGCACCGTATTGATATATTCTGTAGGATTGCTGATAATTGCTTTCAGTCGAACTGACTTTTTGTCTTTATCCTCCTCGGCCCTCCTTTCAATCTCTTTTTCATTCAGAGAATCAATGGCCGCTCCGAATCCATAAAAAAACATATCAATAAACAACAATACTACAAAAAAGAAAATACTGGCAGTAGGCCCACCATCGTCCATTTTAATCCTTTCCTCCGTCAAAATAAATTCAAAGTTTTGCTTCTCATAATATACCATCTCCGGGCCGGTTCGTCAAGGACCGGCTGTCAGTCTCATCAGAAACCGGGCGTGTGACAGTTCGGCCTGTCACCGAACTGTCGCCCCCGGACTTCCTGAGTGAACCGGACCACAATTATGTATCCAGCTCCAGACTGACCATCAGGGCCCTGTTCACTCTGCTCATGATTTCCCCGTCCAGATGACACACTTTATCCTTCAGACGTTTCTTGTCTATGGTTCGAAGCTGTTCCAGCAGCACCACGGAGTCCTTATCCATATCATACAATGTGGCGTTAAGTTCAATGTGCGTGGGCAGTTTCGCCTTATTCATCTTTGAGGTGATTGCCGCGCAGATCACCGTGGGACTGTGCCTGTTGCCCACGTCATTCTGAACAATCAGCACCGGCCTGATTCCTCCCTGTTCCGAACCGATTACCGGTCTAAGATCCGCATAATATACATCTCCTCGTCTCATTTTCCCTCCAAATCCATTCTCGCAGAGAACACGGCAACTCTCCCGGGTTCTCTGTGTATTTGTAGGATAGTTTTACCAGATTTTCGGATGTTATACATATTCACATGAAACTGTCGGAACAGGAACCGTAAATGGTAACTATTATCCCCCTTTCTATCATATGAAAAGGGAACCCGCATTTAGTACCGCATCTGTGCTGTCAGATCTCCCGCCATACAGCCGTACTCACCTCTCTTCTCCGCGGCCTTTTCCCCCGCTCTGCCGTGAATATAGGCGCCTACGGCAGCTGCTTCAAAAGCTTCCATTCCCTGTGCCAGAAGAGCTGCCGTAATACCGGCAAGCACATCTCCGCTTCCCGCGGTTGCCATGGCGCTGCAGCCGCTTAAGTTTACACAGACGCCTGGCTTTTCCCGGCAGATCAGCGTTCTGGCATCCTTTGCCGTCACCGCGGCGTGAAGTGCCGACGCCAGGGCGGCACCGTAATGAAGCAGCCTCTCCTTACATACGGAGACCGGCTGCCCTGCAAGACGGGCAAGCTCTCCCACATGGGGAGTCAGAATAAGCTTTCTTCCCTCCGCTCCCTGCCCGGCCAGAACCTCCTTCAGCTCCGGATGCTCCGCCAACAGATTCAGCGCATCCGCATCGGCCAGCAGAGGGAGTTTGCTTCCATATATCACCCTTTCCAGGCAGTGCAGCGCCTCGTCAGACTTGCCCAGCCCCGGGCCAATGGCAATGACATCCGCCCATTCCATGCTCTTCTCCAGATCTTCCGGGGTCCCCAGAAGCGCTTCCGGCACTGCCTGCTGCAGAATGATCCTGTTCTCCTCACAGGTGAGCACCTTCACCATCCCCGCCCCGGTCCGGTAGGCGGCCTTCGCCGCCAGTATGGCTGCCCCTGCCATATTCAGGCTTCCTGCCACCAGCAGGATCTTGCCGAAGGTCCCCTTGTTTCCCCCTCTGTCACGCCGGGGCAGAAGGGAGAGGGGCTCCTCATCATAGGCATACATTTCCGGTTTTCTGCCGTAAAAGCTTCTCTCTGATATACCAATATCCGCCGTACTCACCTTTCCGGCATATTCACAGCCCGGATAGAATACCAGCCCCCTTTTACAGAAGCCGAAAGTGACCGTGGCATCCGCCCGCACCGCACATCCCAGGACCTGACCTGTGTCGGAATGAATCCCGCTGGGGAGATCAAGCGCAAGCTTCCAGCCCTCCAGACGGTTAAAGAGTGCTACTGCCTCCGCGTACTCGTTCTCCACATCTCTGGAAAGTCCCACGCCGAACAGTGCGTCAATCAGAGCGGCATATTCTCTTCTTCCGGGTGTATCCGTAAATTCCACCGGATATTTCCCCAGAATATCCCTCTGCTGCCTCCACTGCGGGGAAGCGTTGTCCTGATTTCCCACACACCAGACCTCCACCCGGAAATGCTTCTCCGCCAGAAGTCTGGCAACGGCAAGGCCGTCCCCGCCGTTGTTGCCTGTGCCGCACAGTATAAGCACATATCTGCTCTCCCCTCCGGCACAGTGCGCCTCCGTAAGCTCCGCCGCCGCCAGCGCCGCCCGTTCCATCAAAACACACGCCGGAATTCCGATCTTTTCTATGGTATTTTCATCATAATGTCTCATCTCGGAGGAAGTTACAAGATATTTCATATTCTGCCTGCCATTTCCGCATCTGCCTGCCAGATGCTGTTTCAGAATGTTGTGGAATCCGTATGAACCTCCGCTTTCCCGAAAGCCACACAAAAGCGGACCCATCGCCGCTTTAGCGCAATCAGTCCGCTTCTTCTCCGGAATCATACTGCATATCAAATATTTCTATTACCTCGGCGCCGAACACATCATGCATATAGGCATAAATAGCGCTGTTAAGCTGTTCCATTTCCTGCTTTCTGATCAGACGTTTCTTCAGCTCCACCCGGATTTCCGAAACCCACTCCCCGATCTCCCGAATATTCTCCGCATTCTCCTGCATGGTGTCATAGCAATGATCCATTGTCGCCAGCATCAGCTGAAAATTCGCCTGCTCAATCTGGCGTGGAAGCTCCAGCAGCTCGTCCTGACGCGCCTCCAGCCTTTCGTTGCATTCTTCCACCAGCTTCTTGTTCTGTTCGATCTTTCTGGCATTCTCCGAGTCTTCATCCTGCCCGGCTTCGTCCATCAGAGAAACGATTTCGTTCATCAGCTTCTTCTTCAGCCGCCTGATATCCTTTACTTCGTTATTCAGTCTTCCCTGCTGCTTTAAGAGAGCATTCAGCTGTTCTTCCAGACCGGCTACTTCTCTTCTGCTCTCCTGAGTCAGCAGACGATACCACTTGTTATCCAGAGTCAGTATCGGAATCTTTTTCCCTTCAAGTGCCCGGATAAACACTTCTCTCTGATTACCTTCTCCCCTGCGCTCCATTACCCTGTGCCAACCTCCACAACAATACTCTTCCGCTCCTGTTCAAAGGCATTCAGACGCCTTGCGGATATTATAGGATAATTTCATAAGGCTGTCGGAAAGATGAACATTTTCCACCTGAATTCCCTCCGGAACATTCAGGTCCACATGAGCAAAATTCCAGATGGCATGAATCCCTGTCCGGACCAGCTTCTCCGCCACGGAAACCGCACCTGATTTCGGGATGGCCAGCACGGCGATATCAATGTCATTCTCCCGGATAAAACTCTCCATCTCATCCATCGGCATGACTCTGATTCCACGTATGGCACTGCCGATCAGATCCGGATTCTCGTCAAACATTCCACGGAATATAAATCCCCGTTTTTCAAAGTTTATGTAATTACCCAATGCGCGCCCCAGATTGCCCGCACCGATAATGATAAAATTATGCTGTCTGTCCAGTCCCAGAATCTTCCCGATTTCGTGATACAGATATTCGACATTATAGCCGTAGCCCTGCTGTCCGAAGCCGCCGAAATTATTCAGATCCTGGCGAATCTGAGATGCGGTCACCTTCATAAGCTCACTCAGATCCTGAGAAGATATCCGCTCTACTCCCTCGTCCTTCAGCTCTCCCAGATAACGAAAATACCGGGGCAGGCGTCCGATGACAGCCTGTGAAATTTCCTTTTCCTCCAAG
>JAAWLQ010000177.1 GCA_022797995.1 Lachnospiraceae bacterium | reverse complement strand
GAAGTGCAGAGTGTACATAATATTATCATATCCCCGAATGGGATCTGCCGCCGCCTGATCCACATATTGGGACCAGTTCGGTGTTCCCACCAGAATGACACCCTCCTTGTCATTTCCCCGGATCACTTCAATAACCTGTTCCGCATAGCCCTTTATTTCTCCCCAGGAGACATTCCCGTTTGGCTCATTGCAGATCTCATAGAACACATTGGTATAGTCTGCATAAGCTTCCGACATTTCTCTGAAAAAATCCAGCGATTCCTCAAGATATTGATTGGGATTCCCATCTGACAAAATGTGCCAGTCTATAATGACATACATGTCATTATTTGTCCCATACTCCACGCCTGTCTTTACCAGAGACTTTAACTCCTCTCTGTCTCCGCCCGTGCAGTAGCCGCCGTTCTCCCCGGTATACATAGCCAGCCGGATCACGTTGGCTCCCCATTCTTCCTTCAACTGATGGAAACAGGCCTCGTTCACATATGCCGGATACCAGGCCAGCCCATGGGTACTGATTCCCCGCAGTTGCACAGGATTGCCATCGGCATCCACCAGCTTTGTCCCCTCCACGGACAGCCGGCCCGCCGCCTGCTTTCTATCCTGTGAAGTTTCCCCATTACCGGAAAGCGCCTCCTCACTGTTTTCCGCTTTACTGTCTTCGCCCGGATTTCCTGTCAGCAGGTTCTCTTCTGGCAGATTCTCTTTACTATATTCAATCTCTGTGGAGCCAAATACACCAGCGTTCGCTTCTTCCTCTACAGCCCCTTTCTCAACAGTCGCTGCCCCGCAGCCGGAAATGCAGAATATCCCTGCTAATAATACAGAAAAAGCAATCCATTTACATGCTGATTTTCGTATATTTAAACCGAATCCTCCACATAATTCTGCTTTTTTCATGCCTCACCTTCCGATTTCTTACAATTCTGTTATCGAGTCATTCAGCTGTTCTTTTTCTTTCATTTCTTCATTCATTACTATATTCTCAAATTCTAACAATTCCTGTTTTTTATCATCTGTTTCAGACAATGAATATTTAGTCCCTCACCGATGCAGGAAACGATATCATGATGATTAAAGCCAATTATCCACTGGTATTTTGGGAGAACATAATTTCCCAATACATGTGTGATGGTTCTGATTGTATCAGGTTAGCATAAATTGAAATTCAAGTCTACTTCTTTTTCTGAACTGGCCCTGCCGCCTGCTGCCCAAACAGGTATATTGCTATGTGGTGATTTAATTTTTGAATATGCAATATATCCTTCAAATTTAATAAGGCCCCAGCGTCAAAGAAAATGACACTGAAGCCTTCTATAGCATTTCCATCAATTCTGTCCCAGAGCCTTTTTCAGCCTGCCGATATGCTCTGCGCATTGTACCTGAAAGCTCCTTTGATCTCCCCTTACATTCTGATAAATCCACCGGGCCTCTTCACAGGCGGTGGCGGCATCCATCTCCTCCGTGCCGTTCAGGATAAGTCCATTGTAGACATAACGGCCATTGATGCACAGCGGCTCACCGTCAGAATAGTAGTAGATATCCACCCAATTATCCGTATGATACACATGGATCAGCCTGACTCCACAAAGACAATAACGCATTTTGCCTCCCGGCGTATTGTCATCCCGGTAGAGCATCATCAATTTATTCTCTACACTCGGGTGAGGACTTCCCTGCAGGGCAAGGATTGCCGAAGCCCCGGCCTCCAGTACAGGCTGCAGAGTAGCAGCATATTCCTCATCGCTTACCAGAAGCGCCACTTCCCCGCTTCCATACGGATCCAGAATATCCATAAGCGCCCTGTACTGCTCCCCATATGCATTCGCCGCAGATGGGTCCATATACAGCGAACCATAGACTCTTCCCATAGCGTCTATCTGGGTTGCCAGCAGATACAGATTCTTTTTTACCTCCTGCCCATACTGCTCTACATCTACTTTCCCATCGCCCAGCATATACTGCAACAGATACATATTCCTGTATTCGTCCTCCGGCTCTTCCGACTCTGCCACCAGTTCTTCATAAAAAGCCGTCCTTGCCTCCAGGGCAGCCACCGAATTTCTTGCCTCCAATGCCGCATTCTGATAGGCCTTGCTGAACGTCTCATTGGCTGACTGCATGCCCTCATAATAGATGTCACTGTCGGCAATGGTGGAGGCAGTAAGCAGATTAATCACGATTCCGTAGGGAGTGTATTTGGCGATTTCCCCGATGGCGTGGTTTTTACTGTTAATTTCCTGTATCTTCTCGATTCCGCTTTCATCGTATTTAGCCTCAAAATTCTGTACGCTGTACTCCAGTATTCCTTTATATTCTGTATTTATCTCCTCTATCTGACGGCGATACTCTTCCAGTCCTGCAGTCAGATCCGGACTACTCTCCGCCAGATCCTCCATCTGCGAAAGCTCCCCTTCCAGCGCCTCCAGCTCTGCGGTCAGAATGTCAAACTTTGTGGCATTGTCAAGCCCCTCCTCCTGTTTTGTCAGACCAGGCTTCTCATAAAGGTATTCAAACTGCCTTTCTTTTTCTCCGTTTCCGCCCGATTCCGTCTCCCCGATAGACACCGGATTAGTTATCTCCCCTCTCCTGCTGAGCATTTCAATCATGATTTCATTGCGCAGAAACCGCCCGTACAGAGTCTCCATCTTATCGTAATTCGGCTGCCAGTTAAAATATCCGGATCCCCCATACTGAAACAGAGTAAACATGGCATTGCCAAATTGGGAGTATTCGTACATCATTGCCCCGATTTCCTTCGAGGTAACCGCCTCCCGGTTCAGGAATGCCTTCACTTCCGCCGCAGATCTGCCGGCAGTGTCAGAGATACTCTGGAGCAACGCGCCCGGTGTCGTGTCATAATCCACGATACCCGCCACACTCCCAATCAGGCCGCCTACTTCCTCATCCGCTTTCGCAAGAAAATAGTCTTCTATGGAATCATATTCCGATATCTCCTGAACCACGCTGAACAGGCCTAAGGTGGTCTCATCCAAAATTGCCACGGCGAACTCCTCTGCCTTTTCCTGAATTCCTGCCGCTACGCCTATGGTCAGAGATTCGATAGCTCCCTGCAGTGCATCTTCCAGATTCCCCCCACTCTGGTAACCCGAAATCGCACCCTCCACGCCGTTTTTCAGAAGCTCCTGCACTTCCGGAGATGCCACTTCGTCAATCACGCCCTGAACGTCGATCATTGACGTCAGTGTATTCATTACATAATTCCCATAATCGCTCATGACATCATCTCCGGTGGCAAATCCGGCAGGCACAGAACAGCCAAGGCTTCCCATGACTACCGTTTTGATTTCTACCGCCAACAGGGTATTTTCCTCATAGCACCGCAGAATCTCACTTTGGACCAGTTCCTGTATCTCCTCCTCAGACATTCCGTCTCCCAGCTGTTCTATGCGGATTAACCGATCCCGCAGCTCTTCATAAGCGTTCCACCTGAGATCCATCATGAGCTCCAGCTTCTTCACCTCAGCATCTGTCCGTTCCACCTGTTCGGAAGGGGCGCTCCCGTTCTCCTGCCGATCCGGCTCCCGGGACTGATCCAGAGACGTATCCTGCCCCACATTCAGTTCCTCAGCACCGCTCGTCTCCTCATTCTGCACAGCCACGGATTCCGGCCGGGCGCCACATCCTGAAAGGAGCAATACGCATACCGCCAAAAGAAGACTTCCTCGCTTTCTCATTCCACACCTCCGTTCCGGCATCACAGGACAGGATCAGTAGCTGAAAACTGCGCTGTAGAAATAGTTAATCACACTGTCACTACCGCTGCCGATTCCTGTATATTTCTCCACATAATTCACCACATCCTGCCGCATTTCCTGCTCCAGAACATAACCATAGATTTCCGCTGCCTTTTCCCCATCGCCTTTCTCGTATTCATTTACTTTTTCCATACTCTCCAGCATCCCCTCGCTGTTATAGCCAAACTGGTACAGAACCACATCATCCGCATTGACGGCATTCAGCCTTCCCTCAGCATCATAATCATAGGACACTGTTCGCAGTCCACTTCCTATTCCAAAGCTTTTGGTAAGTATGTTTCCGCTGTCATCGTACTCGGAGACCAGAAAACAGTCCATCTTTCCATCCCCAATGTAATAGGTACATGTCATCCAGTTTCCGTTGGTATCATATCCCTCATATTCCCAGACAAAACCCTCTGAAAATGTAACACGCAAAATATTCCCTGCCTCGTCCAGGGTAATCTGTGTTTCCTTCTCCTCTACAGCATTCTTTTCATTGACCGCAGTTAACCTATTATTTTCATCATAGGACCATTCATAGGAATAATCAAAGGAGCTATTCTCAAACCTCCCGCTCTCTAATGTTAAATAACCATCCCTATTATACTGCAAAGTATGTGTTCCGCCATTAGACAGTTCCAACGTCGCAATCAGATTCCCGTCCTGCTCTTCATAGGTATAGTCCTCTTTTTCCGACTCCGGATCGTATATTGTGCTTTTCGTCCAGTTTGTTATCCGGTTATCTGCATCATAGGAAAAAGCGGTCTCCGAGGTACCCCCCTGTTCAGAGTGTGTGGACTTTATGGTTTGAACAAGAGGATTCTCTGCTATTTTATGTGTGGCAGCTGAATAGTCGATCCAGTTGCAGGGATCAGTTAGGCTGTCTTTTGTCAGCCCATATACCTTATTCCCCTGTCCATCCAGAATATATTCGGTCTCTTCTGTACTGACTGTCCCATCCGCATTCTCTGTTTCAAGCCTTATGAGATCTCCGTCCTCATCAAAGAAATAGTTCTTTTTTACTCCGTTAGCTTCCGACTGAGAAATCTGGACCGGATACTTTCCCTGTATCGGAACAGCAGCCTCTGTCTCTTTCGGGGTTTCCGAAGCTGCCTCCGCGTTTTCCGCAGCATCTGTATTTTCCGTGGTCTCTGCCGCGGCATCTGTACTCTGCGCTTCCTCTGTCGCCTCTGAAGACTCTTCCGTCGCTTCCGATGATGTTTCCGTGGGCTGCTGCGCTTCTTTCTCTGTCTCTTGGGATATACTCTCCGAAGTCTGCTCCGTATCAGCCGCGTCTCCCTGGCTTCCGCACCCTGTCAGAGCCAGCATTCCTGCTATCATCAGCCCTGCTGCCCCGTATTTCACTCTCCTGTAGTTCATTTTCCTTTCTCCTTCATCTTGATTATGAATTAAAATACTTTTATTATACCCCCCCTGTCTAAAAGTCAAGTGTTTTCACTTCGCGGGCAGTTTATAAGCTATAAGTTAATGTTCCACATAACAGGGCTGTTGACTTTATACGCCCCCTGTTTTAAAATAGAGTAAGAATTTTTTTGAAATTATAAGAAATGAAAAGGAAAACGCATATGCAGAAACGAATTTTGATAGTGGATGATGACGCGATGAATTTGAGAAGGACCGCACTGATTCTGGTGAAGCATTATGAAATAGTGTCTGTGGAATCAGGAGAAGCAGCTCTCTATAAGCTTGCAGAAGAAAAATTTGATCTCATCCTTCTGGACATTGCCATGCCGGGCATGAGCGGCCTCGAAACATTTGAGCGCATGAAAGAGAAAAAAATTGAGACTCCCGTGATTTTTCTGACCGCATCCGGTTACGAGGATGATGTGATGAGTGCTATCAAGCTGGGGGCAGTGAACTATCTGAAAAAGCCCTTTATGCCTAATGACCTTCTGGCGCGGGTAGAAAAGGAGCTTGATCAGTAATGAGAACGGAAGCACAGACAAGTATGCATTTGCTGATGGCGGCCACCCTCAGTATTTTAAGTGTGATACTGAGCCTGATTACCCTGAGTATGGCGTGGGAGCTGTGGATGATTCCTTTGATTATCATCGGCTGTCTGGTGGTATGGTGGCTCCATATCGGAAGAATTGGTTCGGAATTATTTTATGAAAATATATGTACGGGCCTTCTTTTTGCTGAATTCTTTTTCTTTGGAGTACATCATACCGCTCTGTTTGATATTCCTCTGGTGGCCTGTATAGTACTTTTGCTTCTGTCCCTGCTGAATCGGAAACGGCTGCTGTATATGGCAGCCGTTCTGTATATATTTCTTCTGCTGTATCATGGTCTGGTTCTGCATAGCATCAGCGCAGATCTGACAGAGCGTGAAATACTGCGGCTTTTGATGGGTGGAACTGCGGTGGCTGGTGCGGTGACAGTAGGAAGATATCGCATCAACAGAAGAAGCAGAGAATATGAAAAATATACTGCCATGCAAGAGCAGCTGGCAACAGCGGTTCAGCAGAACGCCGATTTTCTGTCGAATGTGTCTCATGAACTTCGGACCCCGGTTAATATGGTAATCGGAATCAGCGAGGTGACTCTGGGAAAGGACATTTCTCCCGAGGTCCGGGATAACATACAATCCATAAAGCTGGCCGGCAAACGTCTGTCAGGCCAGATTAATAATATTCTTGACTATACGGAAATCGTGGAGAATACACTGTCCGCGTTAAAAGAATCCTATAAAATCACTTCCGTAATCAATGACGTAATTACCACAACTGCGTTGCAGAACAGCCGCCATCATCTGGAACTGGTATTCGACATAGATCCCAGAATACCGTCAACAATGGTGGGGGATGCGGAAAAAATTTCTCATGTGCTGAATATTCTCCTGGAAAATTCTCTTAAATTTACTGAAGAGGGCGGTATAGACGTCCGAGTCGGCTTCCGGCGGGAAAGTTATGGAGTCAACCTGCTTATTGATATCTCTGATACCGGTATCGGCATGAAGTCTGATCAGCTTGACAGGATGATCGACGACTTCTATCAGGCAGATTCCGGAAGTCGTCGTTATGTAGGGGGATTGGGATTGGGAATTCCCATTGCCAGAGGACTGCTTCATGCTATGGGTGGTTTTATTCACTTTGAGAGCAAGGAACAGCAGGGGCTGAAGGTACATATCACGATTCCGCAGGGTGTGGAGGATGATGCCCCCTGTATTGCGATACCGGATGCTCCAAAGCTGTGTATTGCCTGCTTTTTCAAGCCGGAACGATACAGCCGCGACGAGGTCAGAAAATATTATGATGATATGATTCTGCACATAGTGGAGGGATTGGGTATTGAAGGATATCAGGCCCATAACTTTGAAGGCTTGTTAAAGCTGCAGAGAGATCATAAGCTGACCCATATCTTCATTGCTCAGACTGAGTATATGGCCAATCCTCCCTATTATGAAGAACTTGCAAATACAATACCGGTGGCGGTACTTGCTGAAAAATCTTTTGTCCTGGATGAGGACAGCAAGTTAAAGGTGCTTCGGAAACCATTTTTTGTCCTGTCTATTGTAAACCTGCTTGGTGTCACAGAACAGGAGGTCTGTTTTGAAGAAGCCCTGACCGCAGGACGCAGACCCTTTACCTGCACAGGGGTCAGGGTCTTAGCTGTAGATGACGAAGAAATGAATCTCCTGGTAGCCAGAGGTGTGTTGGGAAGCTATGGGATCCAGGTGGATACATGCCTCAGTGGAAAGGCTGCAATAGAGAAATGTCTTGAAACTACTTATGATGTAATCTTTCTGGATCACATGATGCCCGGCTTTGACGGAGTGGAAACGCTGTGCCGCATTCGGGAAATGAATAATGGAATGTATAAAGACCTTCCTGTGATTGCCCTGACGGCAAATACCATCAGCGGTGCGAGAGAAATGTTTCGAAGTGAAGGCTTTACGGAATTTATTCCAAAGCCTATTGAACGCTCTGTCCTGGAGAGAGTCCTGCGCCGGGTTCTGCCTGAAAGCTGTATGGTATATGACACAATATCTCCGGATACAAAGCCGGAACCTGAAAGCCTGGAAACCAGCACTGCTGTCAATTTGGCAGAAGAAGAGAGCTCCCGTGACGAAGAGGCAGTATCGGAAAACGGAGCAGTATCGGAAAACCCGAAAGCTGAGACAGTGGC
>JAAWLQ010000176.1 GCA_022797995.1 Lachnospiraceae bacterium | reverse complement strand
CCGGCGTTGGAAGGACCGCCGTCACGGTCCCTTCCATCACAAGCTCCGATATCTGCGGCCCGGAAGCCAACGTAAGTTGCTTCAGTTTTTCATCGGCTCCCTTATCTGCAAGCACGCCAATCAGACCGCCGATGGCCGCCGGTCTGGTATCTCTGTTCTCTTCTCCTCTTGCTCCTGCCTCTTCCCGGCTGGCAAGGCGCACTTCCACCCTTGCGCCGCTGTCACTGGCGCCGTTCTCTTTTCCGGTGCTCTTCACCGCCACATTTTCCACGGCCCCGGAAGCCCTGCCGCAGAGCAGGCCCACACCGTACAGCCGGGCGTACTTATCTGTGGGAAGCGTTACCCCGTCCGCGTCCGGCCCCGTCCCTGTCAGAATTACCTGGGGATTCTGCAGAATCAGATCCTGAATCCGGCCTTCCGCCTCGCAGAACAGGCCCAGGTAATGGGAATAATGTGCCTCTGCCGTTGTGGGATACAATGTCTCTATCTGGGTATCATCCGGCAGGGACGCCTCCCCCAGGCGCAGGTTGGAAATCTTATATCTGGAACGGTTTCCGTTCAGCGTATAACCGTCAGCCAGCATGGAAATCGCCGGGAAATCTAACGTCCGCTCTCCTGCCACGTTCTTCCAGACAAGCGCCCGGTTTGTCCCGCCCGTTTCAGGCCCGCCGACGCCTTCCCTATCTCCTGTCGTCCCGTCTGCCGTCTGTCCCAGGTCATACAGCCCCGTGCCCGAAGCCGTCCAGTCCAGATTGGCGGACAGTGTGAATTCCGCCTTTGCATTTCTGCCACTGGCAGTATCTTCCTCGATATAACGGATATTGGACAAATGACGGAATCTGGAAATCTCTGCCTCCAACACTTCTTCCCCGTTCTCTGTCCGCGTCTCCGCGGCCGCGAACATACTGTTCTCCGTGTTGGAGGTGACAGGCGCGCTGGTGGTATACTCTCTGACATCGTCCTTCATCTCATTATACGTACATTCTGCCGTGATCACCGCATAGATGTCCTGTGGCTCAAGCAGTGCGGGAATTACCCCCCCAAGTCTGGTAATACTGGTATTCTGGGATTGCTGCAGCGTTTTCTCACTTGCGTTGGCCTCCAGTCCTGCCAGCAGACGGGCGGACATCATGGCGTCCAAAGTCAGGGAAAAACGCCCCTTATCATCATAGCTCAGCGGGAAAGACCAGGTCTCCGTAGTCATATGACCTGACCCATCAGAAAAAGTCAGCGCCAGCGGCGCACTTTGCCCGCTGCTCCAGCCACTTTTCTGCAGATCGCAACGATCCACCATCGTAGAAAAAAGCTTTGTATCCTCCTGCTCTCCCTCTCCTTCCTGATAGAATCCAATGGTATAGGCCATATCCAGATCCTCGTGTCTGGAATTGCCCGACCAGTTCAAAGTCAGGGTCTCGCTGTTCACCAGATTGATGGAGGTCACCTTCAGGCGGACAGGCTTTAATTCCACCACATTGGTCACATCCTCCACGGAATAGTAGCCCAGCAGCTTCTTCCTGCGGCTGCCGTACTCTCTCTTTCCAACGCTGATATCCAGCACGCCGCCCTCTTCCGCCGCGCCGTCACGCAGATATTGCAGCGCATCACAGCGGGTTCCATAGAAAGCGGAATACACCTGCCCTGTCTCCACATCGATCTCTATGGCAATGGCCGCATTCATAAAATCCTTATCATAAATGCTGTCCTCGAAAAGCCTCCACACCAGGTCGCCGGAGTCGGATGTATTGCCTGTCCCATCGCTTTCCCTGTTCCACAGAATCGCATAGATTCGGTCCTGCTCCGGATCGCCGGCCATAAAGCCTTCATTTTTCACACCCTTATGTATGACTTCCCTGCGGAATTCCTCCCACTGCCCGCTGGACCGATACCAGGTCAGCACGGATTCCGCAGCCAGATAAGCTGTCTTCGCATTGGATTCATTCTTCCGGAATTCCGCCAGCCTGATATAGTTCATGGCCGTCGGTATGGCTATGGCCAGCAGCACCGCAAGCACAGCGAGCACAGCCACAAGTTCTGCCAGAGTGAATCCTTTTCTGTCGTTTCTCTTCATCACTTAAATCATACTCCCCACAGTCTCCGGATTCCAGGCAAATTCAACTGCCTTCTGCCTTGTGATCCTTCCCTCCCTGGCCAACTGCATAATCGCTTCATCCATTGTAATCATTCCGAACTTCCGTCCCGTCTGCATCATGCTGGGGATCTGGTGGGTCTTGCCCTCTCGGATCAGATTCCGGATCGCCGGATTGGCATGCAGCACCTCGAAGGCCGCAATCCGTCCTCTTCCGTCGGCCCTGGGAATCAGCTGCTGAGAAATCACCGCCTCCAGCACATTCGCAAGCTGTACCCGTATCTGCTGTTGCTGGTGGGGCGGGAAGACGTCGATCACCCTGTCCACCGTGCTGGCCGCTCCGATGGTATGCAGTGTGGACAGTACCAGATGCCCTGTCTCCGCGGCCGTCACAGCCACGCTGATGGTCTCATAATCTCTCATCTCCCCCACCAGAATCACATCCGGATCCTCCCGCAGTGCCGCCCGCAGAGCATCCGCATAGCTCCTGGTATCCTGTCCGATCTCCCTCTGATGGACGATGGACATTTTATGGGTATGAAGGTATTCTATTGGATCCTCCAGGGTGATCACATGAGCCGCCCTGGAGCTGTTGACCTTGTCAATCATGGCGGCCAGCGTGGTGGATTTGCCGCTGCCTGTAGGCCCTGTCACCAGCACAAGTCCCCGCTTGCGCTGACAGAGCTCTATAATCGACCCGGGAATCCCCAGCGTCTCCGGGGAGGGCACCTGGGCCGCCACCGGCCGAAGGGCCATTGCCGTGGTTCCCTGCTGCCGGAAGACATTCACACGGTAGCGCTCCCTTCCCCTCAGGGAAAAGGCCATATCCAGCTCGCCCCACTTCTCATAAAGCTCCCACTGCTCTTCCCGCATCATCTCCCGGGCCATCCGGGTGATGTCCTCATCCTCCAGACAGCTGTCAGCCAGGGGAACCAGCTCCCCGTTCACCCGCATTCCGGGCGGAATTCCCGCTGTGAGATGGATGTCGCTGGCGCCGGCCTGTGCCGCTTTGTTCAGAATTTCATCTATTATATAATGCATAAAAAAATCTCCTGTTTTGTTCTTCCTGAAGCCTCTTTCCCAGGGCCCTGTGCCCGTTTTCGCCGGACAGTCCTCCCGAGGGAAAAGTGCTTTCATTATAACAAACAGAAGATTTTTTTAAAGTATAGTGGAACAGATCGTACTTTTTCTGGTATTATTCGCATCCGATCCAATGCGGAATAAAGTTCCTGAGAATAAGTTCCCGCCCTGAGCTGTTTTCAGAGTTTCAGCAGTATTCTGGCAGTAAACTCACCGTTTTTCGCGCTGAATTCCACGTCTCCGCCAGATTCTTCCACTTCGTGGACAATGCTGACCACCCCCGTTCCCCGGCCTGTCTTCCGCACGGGAAGCCCATCCCGGAAGATCACCTTCCCGGAACAGGTATTGGTAACGCGTATCGCCAGTTTTCCGGCTTTGGGCCTGATAAAGACGTCAATCCTGCGTCTGTCCTTCTCCGCGTCCTCGCAGCCGTGGATGGCATTTTCCATCACATTTCCCAGAACGCTGATAAATACATTCTCTTTAATCTGCGTCTGTTCGGGCACGGCAACGTTGTGACTGATTTCAATTCCCCGCTCCCGCGCCTGGCGGATATAAATGTTCAGAATATGATCCGCCGTGGTGTTCTCACAGATTCTCACCGTCTGCTCTCTGTCATATTCCCGGTTGTACTGGTCCAGATAGGAGAGAAGCTCCTGCATCTCCCCCTTGCCGGCATACTCGGCCACCATGAGATCATGATGCCGGATATCATGACGGATACGTCTGGCCGCTTCCACCTGCTCCTGCATCAGCCGGATTTCCCTTCTCAGCATTTCGTTGTTCACAGCGGTCAGTTCCATGTCCTGCCGGCTTCCCATCTCCTTCTGCACCATGTTCAGGGTATAGAGCAGAACCAGATGTGTCAGCAGAAGCAACACACAGATACTGATAAACAGTATCTGCTCCCAGGAACTCCGCAGCGTAACCTGAACGGGGCGTGTGGCGCAGATAACCAGCAGAATATTGCCCGCCAGAGACACAGCGCAGATTCCCTTCCAGCCCTGCCGCAGACTGTCCGCGATTCTGCGGTATGGTTTCCGGAACCATCGTATGTAGACGAAAGCCAGCAAAGCCATATAGACCACCCGGATTCCCAGATCCGCCCATGGATTGCCACCGAAAAATTTCTTCGCACACCAGATTCCTGAGAACAGCATGACAAAGAGAATAAACATCTGCAGCGAAAGATTATACATGCACTGAAAGACAGTGTCCCTGCTCATTCTGGTAAAACAGAAAGAAGCCTGAAGAAACAGGACGATGATGCAGTATTTTCCATAACTGTCCGGATCTGCCAGCACCCAGACCACGCCGATAGTCGACACGCCAGCTATAAATACCCCATAGACAGCACAGGTTTTTTTCCAGGAATACCTGGGATTGTCCAGACTCAGGAACAGAATACAGAAAATAGATACCTCCAGAAGATTCCGAATAACGGACAGAACCGGCGTAATTCCCAAAACCATTATATCTCCTCCTCACAGTAATACCGAAAATATTTCTCCCGCAGCTGCTGATAAGACCCTCTGGGCAGATATAGGTTTCTCCCGTTGTCCAGTCTGAGCTCCTTCGCATTCAGACTCTCCACATGTTCCAGATTGACCAGATAGGCCACCCCGACCTTTACGAACTCCGAATAGTCGGAAAGCTTCTGACTGATCTCCGTCATTGTGGTGCGCAGGGTCACCTTCGTCTCATTCTCCAGATACAGATGCTGGCGCTTTCCCTGTGCTTCGCAGTACAGAATATTATGCAGGGGTATTCTGCTGATATTTCCGTCAATCCGAAGCAGCAGATATTTTCGTTTCTTCTCTTCTATACTCTGTCGGATCCTGTCCAGCACAGGAAACAGTACTTCCTCCGTCAGCGGCTTGACAAGGTACTGAGAAGCGCCAACGCCGAAGGCTTCCAGGGCGTGCTCCCTCGAGGTCGTTATCAGAATAATCCGGCAGTCGGACCCCATTTTCCGGATTTCTTCCGCCACCGCGATACCGGTTTTCTCCGGCATATAAATGTCCAGCAGCACCAGTTCCGGCACATACTCCTGTTCCGCCATTTTCCGGATGAGCCTGTCCGCGCTGCGGAATCGTTCTATTCTGAATTCACAGTCCGGCTGCTGCCGCATATATGCCTTCAGCATATTTTCTTCCTGTTCAATCTGTTCCGCCTCGTCGTCACAGACAGCCACCTGGTATATTACTCCCATTCCTCGTCCCTCATTTAAAGAATTCATGCCCCCCATGTTCGAACAGATAGGTCAGGCTCTTGTCAAACCATTTCATCTTTCTGCTGTCCGCATACTTTCTGGCTGCAAAATACAGTGCTCCGTCGGAGATGTCTTCCCCTTTCAGCGCACGTTCCACAGCATTTACCGTCTCTTCACTGACTTCCACCCGATAATAGCTCCCGTTGGAAACCGGCGAGAACTGCCACACGCCTTTTTCTTTCTGAAATACCACTTCCTCCACCGAATCAGGAAACTGTTCCGCATTCAGGCGGTTCAGCACCACATTGGCCACCAGAAGCTTCCCGTCCTCATCCTCGTTGCCGGCCTCCGCCTCCACAATTCTCAGCAGCACTTCCAGGTCTCTGTCCGACAGCTCATAGGCGTACTCCTGTTCCATCACGGCAAAATCAATAATTCTCTGGTCTGAAACCGCCACATCCACGATTCCAAGTCCCTTTTCCCTGGTGTCCGGCGCAGCCTGTGCCTTCCCGGCCCATTTTTCCTCCAGCTCCCAGAGTCCCAGCCGGAGATTCTCCGCCGTCTCACCGTACAATCTGACCGCATCCACACCCCGGACGCATAAAAGGCACACCATCAGTGCAACACTCATCAACGTTAAAAGACTCACTGCTTTCCTGTACATATTTTCTCAGTCCTTTCTCTGTCAGGCCATGCCCAAAAGCATGTCCGATATATCAATATATGAGAAAAGTCCCGAATATATGACTCCGGTTCAATGAGTCCCACTTCAATGGTTCCCGATTCTGTCAGCGCCGCATTTTTATTCTGTCATTTTTCCGCGTAATTAATAAAGCTGATATTCATGTTCACATATCCCACGATACCATCCACGGAGCCTTCATACTGGTACTGCCACATGGTAAATTTATACGGATAATCCGGAATATCCGCGGCCTGGGAGAGCCATACGTCATAGGCCGTGAGCTTCGACATGTCAATCTCCCTGATCAGCCATTCCTTATTGCCGTAAATCATGGTCTTGTATCCCGCCGCGGCAATGGTATCCAGGAAAGCCTTCGCCATCTCCGTTTTCTCCGCTTTGGTCAGTGTGTCAGTTCTGGCGGTATCATTTTCCACCAGCTCCATGTCGTAGGCCACCGGATATGTAATTTTATACTCGCCCAGGTTCTCAATTACCATATTGGCCTCCTCTATGGCTTCCTCCCTGGTAATCGCCTGAGAATAAAAATAAACTCCAACATCCAGCCCCGCATCCGTGGCCCGTTTTATATTCTCGCTGAAGTAATCGTCCAGCATCAGCTGTCCTGTGCCGTATCCTCTGGCCCCCACCCGCAGCATCACAAAATTGATGCCCGCCTTCTTCACCTTCACAAAATCCACATAATCCTGATATTTCGAGATGTCCACACCCACATAGGAGGTCTGCTTCCCGTCTTCATAGTACTTCATCAGGGAGGACTGGCATACCAGCTTCGTAAAGTCATACTCATGCTTCGGCAGGTACGGGCTGATCAGAACCCACTCTTCGCTGCCGTCCGCATACTGTACCAGCGTGTGCTTTCCATCGGTGGAAGGATCGTTTTCCACCACCGCCTCCGGCGTGGGAGTCGGTTCCGGCGTGGCCTCCGGCTCAGGATACATATCCCAGAAGTCAAAGTCATCCGGATGAAGCGTGCTCCCTGTCAACAGCTCGTCCGTCTCCGGATATTGGACCACCGAAGAGCCTGTATCCCCGGAAGCCTGTATGGACTCATTCTGTTCTGTCTGCCGCGCCGACCCATTGCCGCCGCGGCTGTCGTTTGTAAACAATACTGCCAGCAGAATTACCGCCACGAAAACCGACACAGCCACAATGGCCATCACCACCGTGGGGGTCAGACTTGAGCGATCATCAAAATCATCCGGCATTTTCATAATAGCTTCTCCTAACTATAACTTCTCAATACACTTCCTCGGGCATTTTTCGGCGCAGGCGCCGCACTTCGTACATTTCTCCTGGTCGATTACCGCGTGGAAATCCTTCACTGTCACCGCTTCCGCAGGGCAGTTCCTTGCGCACAGGCTGCAGCCTATACAGCCTGCCTTACAGGCCTTCATGGTCGCCGGCCCCTTGTCAGTGGAGCTGCAGGCAACCGCGTATCCGGCGCCGTAGGGAATCAGGGAAATCAGATGCTTCGGACAGGCCTCCACGCATTTTCCGCAGGCCTTACATTTCTCTCTGTCCACCACGGCCACGCCGTTCACCACATGAATCGCGTCAAAAGGGCAGGCCTTCACACAGCTGCCGAACCCCAGGCAGCCGCTGTCGCAGGATTTCGGTCCGCCTCCGGGCACAAAGCCCACCATGCGGCAGTCCTGAACGCCGTAATATTCATAATCCTGGCCTGCCTTTTCACAGTCTCCGCTGCAAGCCACATATGCCACCTTTCTCTCGGTCCGGCCTGCCTCAACGCCCATGATGGCGGCGATTTTCGCACCTGTGGCGGCACCGCCCACAGGACAGGCGTCCGCGGGGGCCTCCCCCTTCACGATGGCCGCCGCCAGACCGGAAC
>JAAWLQ010000175.1 GCA_022797995.1 Lachnospiraceae bacterium | reverse complement strand
CCTGATACAATAGGACATGATTCTGGCCAGCTCCGCCGCCGTGGTGCCGTGCTCTTTCTGGAGGGTGCCGCCATCCTCCAGAACGATGGTCTCCGTGGCGTCAAGGCCATTTGGCGTGATAAACCAGGTGTTTTCACAGCCCAGCTGTGCGGCCTTCCGGTTCATCAGCGTCGTGAAGGCGGCCACGGCCTGCCTGCTCTCCTCCACGGTATACTCCCCTGTGTCCTTATCTCGCAGCTCCGGGGGAAGGAACTGTTTTCCCGCATGCTCTGCCAGCGCCACCGCGGAATCATTGTGAGATTCCAGCATCAGCGAATACAACAGATCCCCCACTCTGTACTGCTCTCCCTTTTTTATGTACAGTTTGACCTTCGGCATGCTTTCCGCATAGGAGGATACTGTGAGGATGTCGTCCGGGGAGGTGGTTTCCAGAATCACAATGCAGGTCATAATCTTCGTGGTGCTGGCCATTGCAAGGCATGAATTCTCATTTTTCCCATACAATACCCTTCCGGAGTCCGCATCCATCAATACGGCTGCCGTGGCATATAATTCCGATTCCGCCGGAGCTCCCGGAAGCGCGGACAGCCGCTCCGTCTCCTCTGCCTCACCGGCCCGGGCCGAAAGGGAAAGCGTCCACAGCAGGCAGCAGACAGAAAGAAAGCCTCCTATTATTTTCTTCATCCGCATTTTCATGTTGTCATCTTTCAATGGGATTTTTAATAATATATGAGGCTGCTTTTCCCTTTTATGTTCGACTGCATGTCCTAAATGGCGGGGCTGGTCCCGGAATACCTTCCCTAAATATCCAGCTGAAGCTGTACCTCGGCCTCCGCCTGCTGCTTGAATTCCTCCATCTGCACAGGATTCAGCTCCGGAAGCTGCTCCAGACTTTCCACGCCAAAGCACCGCAGAAACTGTTCCGTCGTGCCGAAGAGCAGCGGTCTGCCCGGGGCGTCGAGACGTCCAAGCTCCGTGATCAGATCATATTCCAGCAGCTTATTGATGGCATGGTCACAGCTGACTCCCCGCACACGCTCTATCTCCATCCTGGTAACCGGCTGCTTGTATGCAATGATGGACAGGGTCTCCAGAACCGTGTCTGTCAAAGTCATTTTCCTGGGTGCTTTGGCAATCCTGATGAGATATTCATACATCTCTTCCTTCGTACAGAGCTGAACGGCATTGTCAAACCGGACCAGAGCAATTCCTCTGTCCTCCTGTCTGTAGCGTTCCTCCATCCCGCGCAGGATTTCCTTCGTGGTCTTCACATCTTCTTCTATCACTTCGGCCAGACGGCTGATTTCCACGGACTCTCCCATGGTGAACAGCACCGCTTCGATAACCGCTTCCGCTCTGTTTTTCTCCATCTTCATTCTCCCTGCCTTCCCGGCCGTCATCCTGCCGCTTCTCAGCCACTCTCCCCCACATACATCCGGGATGTAATCAGAATGTCGTCAAATATGGTTTCCTGGCTGATGACAATTTCTCCTGTCTTCATGAGCTCCAGAATAATCAGAAAGGTGACGATCACTTCCATTTTGCCGGACTGCTTCTCCAGAAGCTTTCGGAAGCTGAAGGTTCTGTGCTCTCTGGCATAGGCCTCCACATACAGAGTCTTCGCCTCCATGTCGATCTCTTCCTTTTCGATATTGCCGTACTGGCTTCGTATGGGGTCAATCTTGTCCTCCTGACGACGGACAATGAATTTAAAGATTTCATGAAGCCTGCTCAGGGTCATATCCCCTATCAGCTCTTCATAATTCACCGGGTAGCTGTACATCGCCACTTCCGGGGGGAGCTTTTGTTCTCTGTACATATTCTTCGCAGCGTCCACCTGCAGGTCCTTAAGCTCCAGCGACATGTATTTGTACAGCTTGTACTCCAGCAGCTTCTGCACCAGCTCCGCTCTGGGGTCCTCTTCCTCCCCCTGCTCGTCCACTTCTTTGGGAAGGAGCATTCTGCATTTAATGTCAATCAGAGTGGCCGCCATCACAAGGAACTCGCTCATCACGTTCATGTCACTGGTCTCCATCTGCCGGATGTAGTCCAGATATTGTTCCGTAATCTCCACAATGGGTATATCGTAGATATCGACTTTATTCTTATCAATCAAATGAAGGAGAAGGTCCAGCGGTCCTTCAAATACTTCCAGTTTTACAGGTATCGCCATAGTATCCTCGTATGTGCTCTCTCCGATTATCAGTCAACAGCCCGAATCATTATTTTACCTTTTTTTCCCCTTCATTTCAAGAATGAACATATGTTTTGTCCCCGGTCTCATTTTTGCCGAAACTCTATCACCCACAGCTCGGCCGGATTGAACAGCCTCACATGAATGGTATGCATTCCAAGGCCCCGGCTCAGCACCATGACAGAATTTCCCTTCCGGAAAATTCCTCCGTCATATCTGGGAAACAGATGCCAGGAGGGGGAAATCACACCTTTCCCCCAGAAAGGCACCCGGGCCACGCCCCCGTGCACATGTCCGGACAGAGTCAGGTCCGCTCCCCAGGCGGCATACTGTGAAAAATAGTCGGGATTGTGGGCCAGCAGAACCGTATACATACCCTCCGATGCCTGTCCCAGCACGGAATGGAGATAATCCGGCGGCATTTCCGATAGTTTCAGACGCTTATAATACATTTTGTCAATCTGGGAGCCGTACACGGTAATTCCATACTCCGGAAGTTCCGTATGGCTGTTGACCAGACGCCTGATTCCCATCTCCCGAAGCGCCGCTTCATAGCGCTCCGCCATGTCTCCGTAAGTCTCCGGATATAATTCCATGCGGTGCTCGTGATTTCCGTTGGCATAATATATGGGATACTCTCCGGCCAGATTCCGGAGCAGACTCAGAGCCGGCTCCGTGGATTCCTTCGGCCTGGCCGTCAGAATATCCCCCGCTGTCAGTACAAAATCCGGATGCTGTGCGCGAATGGCCTCCAGAAGCCTTTCGTTGTCCTTACCATAACATTTATTATGCAGGTCCGTGAGAAATACGGCTCTGCAGTTCTTTTTGATCCGGTGGTCCGTCACCGTATATGTCCTCACCACAAAGCGGTTGCTGTCATAAAGGGTAAACCACGCTGCTGTCAATATCAGGATTCCTGCTATGGTAATCAACACATCCGTCATATCATTCCTCTCGTCTGCCGCTTATTCTGCCTGTTCTGCTTCGGAACCGGCAGTCTGATCCCGGGCTTCCATTTCTCTCAGAGTTTCTGTCAGACTCTCTGACTCGCCGGAATCCCCTGGCTCATTCTGAGCTTTGCTCCCCGTTGGCCCCTCGGCCTCCTCCAAATCCCCGCTCTCTTCCAGGCCTCCGCTCTCATCTGTGGTCTCGCTTCCCGCATGCCTTTCCGTCAGAAGGAAGAATCCCAGCACTTTACGGAAATAGTCCGGATATCCGGCCTTGTCGATATCCTCCGCGAACAGAATGGGCACACTGCCGATTTCCGCACCGTTCAGAAGATATCTGGCACAGCCTGCCTCCGCTCCTTCCTTCACGGGCGCCTGCACCTTCTCCGGCAGCTCCACCACCTTTTCCACGGCGGACAGATCGCTTCCCGCCGTATCCAGATACCGGAATTCGCCCTCATACTTTACGACTGCTTTCTCCTCCACGCCCCCTTCCACTGTCAGAGGCAGCAGCGCATCCTGATTTTCATCCACATAGATGTCACATACGCTGAAGCCATAGGCCAGCAATGTCTGGGCATCCCCGAAACGGGTCTTGTAATCCGGCGCTCCCATGACCACAGCAATCAGATCGATTCCGTCCTTTGACGCGGTGGCCGAGAAACAGTACTTTGCCTTTGATGTGGAACCGGTCTTCAGACCCGTGGTCCACTGATATTGCTTCAACAGCTTGTTGGTGCTGCTCAGGGTAAAATTCGCCGTACCCTGTCTGGTCTCGTGGGTAATATCTTCCATCCAGATTGTGGTATAATGAAAAATATCCGGATATTTTGTCGTCAGTTCCTTGGACATAATCGCCACGTCTTTGGCGGAGGTATAATGATTGTCGGAATCGCTTAAACCGCAGCAGTCTTCAAAATGGGTATCCACCATCCCCAGCTCCGCGGCCTTCTCGTTCATCAGCGCCACAAATGCCTCTTCGCTGCCCGCAATGTGCTCCGCAACGGCCACGCTGGCATCATTGCCGGAGGAAACGGCAATGCACTTGATCATGGTGTCGAGAGACTGTACTTCCCCCGCCGCCAGGTACACCTGAGAACCGCCCATGGAACTGGCATACTCGCTGGTGGTAACCTGGTCCGTCAGGCTGATCTTCCCCGCGTCGATGGCTTCAAATGTCAGAAGCAGGGTCATAATCTTCGTGATACTTGCGGGGCTTCTGCGCTCCGTGGAGTTGAGTTCATAAATCACTTCTCCCGTAGAGCTCTCGATTAAAATCGCCGACGGCGAAGATACCGTAACATTGGCGTTTACAGGTATGTATGCTGTAAAGACAAACAGCAGCGACAAGAAAAGAGCAGATATTTTCTTCTTCTTAGTAAACATAAAACCGGCCACACTCCCAATTCTTTTCCTCTGTCTATAGAATATGAAAATGTGGTCTGACATATGCCATTTTTGTCCCGCGTCTCTGCCGGCCATGGGGCAAAGTCCTGCAGGACAGCTTCCGCAATCGAGCAGGGGAATGTCCTTCTCCACTGCTCGCCGCGCGGCCCGCATGCCACCCTGGAGGCAAACTTCCACATGCGGGCCTGCGCATACAAAATCCCCGGCCATAAGACCGGGGATGGATAAGCTGCTTAGTTATATTTGCGTTTTCTAGCTGCTTCTGACTTTTTCTTGCGTCTTACGCTAGGCTTCTCGTAATGCTCACGCTTGCGAATCTCCTGCTGGATACCCGCCTTAGCACAGCTTCTCTTAAAACGACGTAAAGCGCTGTCCAATGTTTCGTTTTCTTTTACGATTACGTTTGACATCTCCACCCGACCTCCCTTCAGTCCCACAAAGTATCATGACTGACTGGGTTATTATGTACGTACTTCCCCATACACAACTATTATTATACCATAAAAGTTTCCCACGTCAACTGTTTTTTGCAGTTTTTACATAAAACTGGTAAAAACACGGGAAAATGAATTCATGAGATAACTTCCGGCAAAATCAGTATCCAATAAATTCCATAAATAATTCCACAAAAAATTCCCGCAGACCCAAAATAAAACGCCTGCGGAAATTCATTTCTTTTTCATAATACACCGGGAATATTGATAATCTGTCCCACCCGGATTCTGTCCAGATCCGCAATCTGCGGATTGGCCGCCGCCAGTGCCGTGAGGGTGACTTTCCTGTTCATGGCGATATACGAAAGGGTGTCCCCGGGCATGACTATATGGCTTCCCATCACCGCCGCGGCATACACACCGCCCCGGTTCAGCCCGAACATGGCGCTGCCCTCCCCGTTAATCCGGTAAATGCCTTCCTGCTTTATGCTGCCGGTCGCCTGGTCATAAGAGTACAGCACGGCATTTTTCCCCGCATTCTCCGGTCCCAGAGACAGATGTGCATTGACCAGGCAGGGATAACTTTCTCTCTCCGCCGTCTGAAACTGCCTCACAATCTTCGCTCCACCAAACTGTCCCAGCGCTTCGGCGGGAACAATGTCTTCGGAAGACACGGTCATGCAGACAGGCACATCTGTCCGTCTCACCTCTGTTCCGGTCACGCTGAAGGTCACATTGCTGTGGGTATACAGTACCAGAGTCGCATTTTTCCCGGCCAGTCTTCCCAGAATATCCGTGGGTACCGTAAAGGTACTTCCCGCCTCAAAGGGTACATTCTCTCCTCTCCCGTTTCTGGCCGCGTCCTCCAGCCACTGGGTCATCACATTCCAGTCCGTCGTGGCATCGTCAGGCGCCAGACTGATAAGCGCGCTTCCGGCCGCCGCTCTCGCCGGCTCTCCCGGCCACAGCAGAGGCACCAGGATAAATACCAGCGCCAATGCCTGTTTCATTTTTGCTTTTCTCTTCATTTCGTTCTTTTTCCTCCGTTCATTTTCCGGTTTTTCTTATTCAGGTAATAACTATCTCACCCTCAGTATGCCCAATCGTAAAAAAATAATCAAAGAGAAACAAAATGGAAAAATCAACCGAACCGCCTTTACACCCAAGATTCCTTTTGTTATAATAAAAACACATCATTCTTGGTGTCGACCTCACAGATATTGATAAAATAAAAGAGTGACGGATAATATGGAACAATCGCTGAAGCTTTTAACAAATTATATACAGGAAATTCTGGAGCAGGCCCGGACACCTTCCCTCCGGAGGGAAGATTTATGTCCCAATTTCCGGGAGCTGGGTGACAAAGTGGTTCTGCTGGCTGACAGGGTTCAGGATTTGACCGGCCAGCTGGCCCAGAAGAACGAGGCTCTGGAACTGGAGAACCAGGTATTGCTGGACAATATCCAGGCCATGGATGAAATCAGCTGGGCTCTGGAACAGAGCAATCAGGAGCTGCGCATCAACCTGAATTTAGTGAATGCGCTCACCGATTACACTCACAATATGATATTTGTATATGACGCGGACACCAATCAGGAAGTACATACCAACCAGCCTGCCAGGTGGTTTCGGAAAGCCCATGGGGAGACAGCCGCGGAATTAATCAGGCGTCTCCTTGACAAGCAGCCGGAAATCCAGGCACAGATAGACTCCCACAGGGAAACCCAGAAGCAGGAGGCCGCGGAATTACAGGATGGACAGCCCGGGGAGGACCGGGAGCTTCCCGAGCGGAATCAGAACTCCCTGCGCTGGAATATCGCGCTGAACGATCCCGACGGTATCGATCTCTTTTATCAGGTGGAATCCTTCCGCATCCCCTGGTTCCACTCGGATGAGGAGAGTGAGCAGGACGCCAAAAAGCAGGCAATCGTCCATATCGTCCTGGACGAGACGGAAAGGCAGCGGCGTCAGAATCTGATTTACCGTTTTGCCTATGTGGATCCCCTGACCAATCTGAACAACCGTCGATATGCCACCGAAAAGATGGAACAATGGCTGCGGGAAGGAACCGCCTTCCTGCTTTCCTTTATAGATGTGGACTATCTGAAATACTGCAACGATACCTTCGGCCACGAACAGGGGGACAGTTATCTGGTCGAGATATCCGCTGTTCTGCAGACGCTGGGCGGCGAGGTATGCCGGGTAGGGGGCGACGAATTCTTCCTGCTTCAGACCGGACTTACCCCGGAGGAGCAGGACCAGCGGCTGGAAAAGCTGCGGCAGGAGGTACTGGCTGACAAAAGCAGCGGATACCCCAAATGTTTCAGCTATGCCACCACCCTTGTCCCCGCCCATTCCACCGTTCCTGTGGCGGAATATATCAGCGACACCGACGCGAAAATGTACCAGTATAAGCAGAAGTACAAGATTCCGCTGGCAGATGTTGTATACAAGGATGATCGGATTTAAATTTCCATTGCGGGCCTGTGCATAAAACGAATACCGCTGCCGGATTTCACTTTCTCCGGCAGCGGTATCTTTCTGTCTGTTATTCTTGCGTGGATTCTATTGTTTCAGCTGTCCTTCCAGGACCTTTGCCACCTCGGCGATACAGTCCGGAATGCCTGCTGGATTCTTGCCGCCGGCCTGTGCCATGTTGGGACGGCCGCCACCGCCGCCTCCCACCTTTCCGGCAATGCCTTTGATCAGATTCCCTGCGTGGGCGCCTCTTGCCAGAGCGCCTTCGGTAGCCATTGCAATCATGTTCACCTTGCCGTTTAAGGCCGACAGAAGAACCACAACACCCTCTCCCAGCTTCTCTTTCAGCTGGTCTCCCAGGTCCCTCAGCCCGTTCATATCCACGTTGTCCACGCTTGTGGCCAGAAGCTTCACACCCTTCACTTCCACCACCGCGTCTGTCACATCGCCCAGAGCTTCCTTCGCCGCCTTCGCCTTCATGGACTCCAGCT
>JAAWLQ010000174.1 GCA_022797995.1 Lachnospiraceae bacterium | reverse complement strand
ATGCTGACCATGCACTGGATGCCCCAGTTCTTCGGATCCTCCATACCGCTGGAGGGCTCCTCCAGCAGGAACCCATAATCGATGGAGGCGATCATATCCTCCACCCTGTCACTGCCCCCTTCGAAGAAGGTGTTGGTCATTCGGGTATAAGCTTTTCGCTGATAGCTTTCTCTCCGGCCGTTTCCGGTGGGCACTGTTCCCAGATGCATGGCGGACTGGGCATCGCTGATTCCCGCCTTCAGAATCCCATGATCGATGATTATGGTATCCTTTGCCAGAATTCCCTCGTCATCGAAGAAATAGGAGGCAACCTCTCTTGCGGCTCCTGCGCCGTCGTGCATGGTAACCAGCCCGGAGGCAACCTGTTTCCCAACGAACTGCTGAGCCTGGGCTCTGTTTTTCACGAACATATCCATCTCCACACCGTGTCCAAAGGCCTCATGCACAATCATGCCGGTAACCTCGGGTCGGCAGACACAGGTGTATTCGCCGGGCTTAATCGGCTCGCTGTCCAACAGCTCCAGAGCCACCTGTGCCGCATCCTTCACACCGTCCCGCATTTTCTCCAGGACCTCCGCGCCGCCCAGATTGGAAAAGCCCTTATAGCTGCTCTTGATTTCCTCCCCTCTGGAAGCCATCACAAAGAATGCGCCGGCCATCCAGAGCACATTCTGTTCCATGTCACGATTTCTGGACAGAAAAAGCTTGCTGTATTTCTGGAAATTGACGGCAGCCCTGCAGTCAAGTATCTTCTCATTGTAAGCTCTGCCTGCCTCGCTGATCTGTGTCAGTTCCCGGAGAATCGCTTCGTCGCCGTATTCCAGCGGATCTATTTCATATTCCGTGCTGTCCGCGAACTGCAGAGGCTCATCCTCCAGCATGGCATAGACACTTGGGGTCACGCCCTCGGGAAGCTTTTCCGACATTGGCCAAAGTTCCCCGATCTTCTCTGTGATTTCCCCGATACGATCTTCTGTAATCTCATTAAAAGAATACTCGCCATATCTGGAGCCGTCGTAAACCTTTACCACAAAGCCCCGTCCGGACATCAGCGGAATCATATTCGCAGATGTCACCGTTTTGGATACGGAATATTGCCTGGACACGGAATCCGTGGCCAGGATGGACACATAGGGATAGATCTCCAGAAGCCGGTCCCGCAGATGAACCAACACGGGTTTGATCTCCTTCAGATAATTACTTGATTCTACTTTCATCTCAGTCTTTGTTTCCTTTCTTATTTTTATATAGTTATTTTCGCATATAAATTCCCGGGTCCAGATGACGATATGCCAGTTCCGTGACCACTCTTCCCCTTGGCGTCCGGTTCAGGAATCCGTTTTTGATCAGATAGGGTTCATAGACATCCTCTATGGTTCCGGCGTCTTCTCCGATGGCGGCGGCAAGGGTATCCAGTCCTACGGGACCGCCGTCAAATTTTTCTATCATGGTCAGCAGGATATTCCGATCGATATGGTCCAGCCCCAGCCTGTCCACATCCATCAGGTCAAGGGCCGTCCTTGCCACCTCCTCCGTGATGATTCCGTCATATTTGACCTGAGCAAAATCTCTCACCCTTTTTAAAATGCGGTTGGCAAGCCGCGGAGTTCCACGACTTCTGCGCGCCATCTCCAGCGCACCCTCAGGATCGATCTCCACTGCCAGAACCCTGGCCGAGTGAAGTATAATCAGCTGCAGCTCCTCCACCGTATAGAATTCCATGTGATAAATCATGCCAAAGCGATCTCTCAGCGGCGCTGTCAGAAGGCCTGCTCTGGTAGTGGCCCCCACAAGAGTAAACATGGGCAGATCCAGCCGCACCGACCGGGCGGTGGAGCCCTTTCCGATCATGATGTCAATACAGTAATCTTCCATGGCCGGATACAGCACCTCCTCCACCTGGCGGTTCAGGCGATGTATCTCATCCACAAAAAGCAGATCGCCCTCCTCCAGATTGTTGAGAATTGCCGCCATTTCACCTGGTTTCTCTATGGCCGGTCCGCTGGTCACCCTCAGATGAACCCCCATTTCGTTGGCGATAATTCCCGCAAGCGTGGTTTTACCCAGGCCTGGAGGTCCGTAAAAAAGCACATGATCCAGCGCGTCGCCGCGCTGCTTTGCCGCTTCTATATAGACCTTCAGATTTTCCTTCACCTTCGATTGACCGATATAGTCATCCAATTTCTGCGGGCGAAGGGAACCTTCTATCTTACTGTCCTCTTCCGTTATATTCGTCTCAATCATTCTCTTAGGCATATTCGCTTCCTTTCGTCGCCGGCACAGGATACCTTTTCCATAATATACGGGATTCTCACACAGGTTTTAAAACATTTTCTTCAACGCTGCCTTCAGCACCGCGCCGGAGTCCATGGCTTCAATTCCCTCGATGGCATTGACCGCCTTCACGGCCTCCGCCTGTCCATACCCCAGAGATACCAGCGCCTCCACTGCCTCTCTTTTCTGGGGTGTGTCTCCGATGCCGGCCGCGGCTGCGCCGGTATTTTCTATCTCCCGCTCTATCATGGAATCATCGATTTTAACCTTGTCCTTTAACTCCAGAATCAGTCTCTCCGCAGTTCTGGCACCGATTCCCGGGGCTCTGCAGATAGCCTTCACATCTCCCGACATGATGGCGTACCGGAGAGAATCCGCATCCAGCACGGACAGAATGGCCAGAGCGCCTTTGGGGCCAATTCCGTTTACTGTGATACATTTTTTGAAGATTTCCAGATCATTTCCGGACAGAAAGCCATACAGCCAAACTGCGTCTTCCCTTACGCTGGTATAAGTGTACAGCTTTGCCGTCTCTCCAACGCCCGGCATTCTCGCGGCGGTGTCCGCCGATATTTTCACATTGTAGCCGATGCCGTTTACCTCAATCACCGCATTATCTTCGGCAATATCCGCCACGGTTCCCTTTACATACGCTATCATATTCTGTCTCCCTGTCATTCCCCGAAAGTTTCCGACTCCGGGCTTTGCAGTCCCATGTGTTCAGACTATGCCCGGATCTCTTTTCAGCAGTCGTCGGTATACAATTACAAAGCATATCATATGTACCGCAAAAGTCAATCCCCAGCTGATGGGATAGGAAATATACAGACATTTCAGCGTGCGGTAATGCTGAAATATCGTGTAAATCCACACAACTCTCATCAGGCAGGCTCCTGTCAGAGAGACCAGCATCGGCATAATGGCATATCCCATTCCCCGAAGTGCGCCCACGGCCGTATCCATCATGCCGCACAGGAAATAAGGAACACAGATAATCCCCAGCCGCAGAATACCATACTGAATGACCTGTGGATCCGTGGTATAAATTCTGAGAAGCGTTCCCGCAAAGAGATAGGCAAGACTTCCCATCAGCCCGCCCACAACCATCACAAGAAGCTCACAGATCAGAAGCACCCTTTTGATTCTCCTGTATTTCCGCGCCCCGTAATTCTGGCCGCTGAAGCTGATAGCCGCCTGGTGAAAGGCGTTCATTGCAGTGTAGATAAAGCCTTCTATATTGCTGCCCGCCGTATTCCCCGCCATTGCCACGGAGCCGAAGCTGTTCACCGAGGACTGAATCAGCACATTGGAAATGGAAAACAGCGCGCCCTGCATGCCCGCAGGGACACCGATCTGAATCATTCTCACCAGCTTGTTGCCTGAAATCCGGATTCCCTTCAGCTCCAGCCGGTAAGGGCTGTCTGTCAGAATGAGACATCTGATCACCAGCGCCGCCGAAATTGCCTGTGAAGCCACGGTGGCAGCCGCCACACCTGCAACGCCCATGGAAAAGACGATGACAAATACCAGATTTAAAAGGACATTCACCACACCTGCTATGAGCAGATAGTAAAGAGGCCTCCTGGTATCTCCAACGGCCCGCAGAACGGCGCTGCCGAAATTATAGACCATCATAAAGGGCATTCCGGCGAAATAAATCCGCATATAAAGAACGGAATGGGATATGACATCCTCAGGAGTTCCCATCCAGTTCAGCGCCGGTCTGGAAAGGAAGAAACCGAGGAAGATCAGGATCACCCCGCCGGCCACGGCGGTGGCCACCGCTGTCTGCACCATTTCCTTCAGCTCACTGTTCTGACCGGCCCCATAATATCTCGCCACAAGCACATTCGCACCCACGGACAGCCCGATAAACAGATTCACGATCAGATTTGTCAGCGAACCGGTGGAACCAACGGCGGCAAGAGCCTCGTTTCCGGCGAAACGCCCCACCACAACGATGTCCGCCGCATTAAACAGAAGCTGCAGAATTCCCGACAGCATGAGGGGCACATAAAAAATCATGATTTTTCCCAGCAGAGGACCGTTGCACATATCAATCTCGTACTTTTTTGATGCCTGCTTTTCCATAATAATATCCACCCTGTTTTTTACGAATATTACAGCGGAGCTCACCGCTCCGCTGTCACCCTTTTTACAATATGAAATTCACAGCGAATCAAATCAGACTCACTTTGAAGCAGTCGCGTTAATATAATTGATCAGCCCTTCCGAGGCGATAATCTTCTGCATAAATTCCGGGAAAGCCTGACCCTTATAGCTTTCACCCTTTGTCACATTTGTGATGATTCCGGAATCAAAGTCCACTTCCACTTCATCTCCGTCCGCTATTCCCTTTGCCGCCTCCGGACACTCAATGATGGGCAGTCCGATATTGATGGCGTTTCTGTAGAATATCCTTGCAAAGGTTTCAGCGATCACACAGCTGACTCCGGCCGCCTTGATGGCGATAGGCGCATGTTCCCTGGAGGAACCGCAGCCGAAATTTTTCTCCGCCACAATGATATCGCCCTTTTTCACCTTTTTCATAAAATCCGCGTCAATATCCTCCATACAGTGTACCGCCAGCTCCGCCGGGTCGGAGGTATTCAGATATCTGGCGGGAATAATCACATCCGTATCCACATTATCGCCATATTTAAATACTGTTCCTTTTGCGTTCATCTCACTCCAGGTTTCGGCTCTGTGTTCCGAAACAATCCTTTCTTTCATTTTTCCTTATGTCCGCGGACAGACATGCAAGCTATTCCCTGACATGTCATGCGTTGAACAACCAAAGCCTTTCCGGTTCCGGATAAGGCTATTGGTGTTTGAATGTCTCCTGCCACAAACAGGGTCAGTCCGCCAGTTCCTCAGGACTGGAAATCACGCCCGTGACGGCGCTGGCAGCCGCAACCGCGGGACTTGCCAGATAGATTTCCGAGGATACATGTCCCATGCGTCCCACAAAATTACGGTTCGTGGTGGACACACATCTCTCTCCCTCGGCGAGAATTCCCATATAGCCTCCCAGACAGGGGCCGCAGGTAGGTGTGCTGACAACGGCGCCGGCCTCAATAAAGGTCTTCAGCAGGCCCTCCTCCATGGCCTGCATGTAGATAGCCTGGGTGGCGGGAATCACAATACAGCGCATTCCCTTCGCCACATGTCTGCCCTTGAGTACCTCCGCCGCAGTCCGCAGATCGTCCAGGCGTCCGTTGGTACAGGAACCGATCACTGTCTGGTCGATGGCAATGGGTTCCATCTTCCTGATCTCTTCAATGGTATGGGTATTCTCCGGCAGGTGCGGAAATGCTATGGTGGGCTGCAGAGTGCTCAGATCTATGGTATATTCTTCCTCATAGACAGCATCTTCGTCCGCCTGATAAATTTTATACGGTTTAGAGGAATGCTCCTTCATATAGCTTTCCGCAAGGGCATCCACAGGGAAAATCCCATTCTTTCCTCCGGCTTCAATGGCCATATTTGCAATGGTAAAACGATCGTCCATTGTGAGATTCGCAATACCGTCTCCCGTAAATTCCATGGACTTGTAAAGGGCGCCGTCCACCCCTATCATGCCGATGATATGTAAAATCACGTCCTTGCCGCTGACCCACTTCCCCGGCTTGCCCGTAAGGATAAACCGGATGGCCGCAGGCACTTTGAACCAGGCTTTCCCGGTGGCCATTCCCGCAGCCATATCCGTGCTTCCCACTCCTGTGGAGAACGCGCCAAGGGCGCCGTAGGTACAGGTATGAGAATCCGCGCCGATAATCACGTCTCCTGCCACGGTAAGCCCCTTCTCCGGGAGAAGAGCGTGCTCTATCCCCATCTCACCCACTTCAAAATAATTGGTGATCTCGTTTCTGCGGGCAAATTCCCGGACACATTTACAGTGCTCGGCGGATTTAATATCCTTGTTGGGCACAAAGTGATCCGGCACCAGAGCAATCTTATCTCTGTCAAAGACACCCTTTACCTGAAATTTATCCATTTCCTTAATTGCAACCGGACTGGTGATGTCATTGCCAAGTACCAGATCAAGATTCGCCTCGATCAGCTGTCCGGCCTCGACGCTGTCCAGGCCTGCGGCCGCGGCAAGAATCTTCTGTGTCATTGTCATTCCCATATTGAGTAACCATTCCTTTCCTAAATGTATTATCTGTAATCAAATATACAGCCTTTACCAGACGTCTCATATTACATCCGGGGACTGCCTTTCCCTGTTCTCGTTATCGGTTACCGGCCCCTGCCACCGTAGACAGAATCAGGCTCATATCGCCGGTCAGGTTTGCATTTCCGTAACCTGCGGATAAAATAAAATGATCTCCCTTATGAACGGCTTTCCCGTCCACATATCCTGCACCTTCCAGAACAGAAGCTGCCAGGAAAGGATATTCCTGCTTCAGGGACGCGCTTCCCCTTACATCCAGCTTGAACACATTGTATTTCTCACAGGCATACATCAGATTCAGCCTATTCTCCGGCAGACTGTCTGTGGATTTCATGCAATCCTCCATCCCCTTTGCCGGCACTGTGATAACATCCAGACTTTTGTCGATATGCAGCTCTCTCTCTTTCCCGTTCTGAAGTCGTCCATAGTCATAAAGCCTGTAAGTGATGGCGCTGTTCTGCTGCGTCTCCAGAATCAGGGTATGTGCCTTAATGGCATGTACTGTTCCGGGATCAATCTGGATGAAGTCTCCCCTGTGAATGGGGACTTCCCGAATCAGCTCCTTCCATTTTCCCTCCGCCACCATGGTCTTCAGCTCTTCCTCTGTCCGGGCATTATGACCGATTACAAGCGTGGCGCCCTCGGGGCAGTCCATAATATACCAGCATTCCGTCTTGCCCAGACTGCCGTTTTCCTTTTCCATTGCATAGGCATCGTCAGGATGTACCTGAATGCTCAGATCATCCTGTGCGTCGATGATTTTCGTCAGCAGCGGATATCTGTCATACTGCAGATTGCCGAACATCTCCGGATGCTCCCGCCACATTTCGGACAGCTTTTTTCCTTTATAGATACCGTCGCGGACGGTTCCATCCCCTTCCGGATGGGCCGAGATCCCCCAGCACTCCCCCACATCGTTTCCTTCCACCTGATAGCCGAATTCTTCTCTCAGCTTCGAACCGCCCCATATATTATGCATGCATACGGGTGTCAGAAAAAGGATTTCTCTCATGCCAGCACCCCCAGTCTGATAGCGCCTTTGATTCCCGGATCCTCTCCAAGGGCGGGAGGCACGATATAGTCATCTATGGATTCCAGAATCATTTCGTGGGACACATAGCCGTTTAACAGGCGCTTTACCTCCTGCCGCACCATGGAGAACAGCTTTTCCTGATGCATGACACCGCCCCACAGAATAATTTTCTGAGGTGAATATACCAGAATATAATCCATTATGGCCTGGGCAATATAATAGGCCTCCAGCTCCCATACCTCATCCCTGTCCGCAAGCTCTATCCCTTTCTTTCCCCAGCGTGCTTCGATGGCAGGCCCCGCCGCAAGACCTTCCACACAGTTTTTATGGAAGGGACATTTTCCCTCATAGGAATCATTAGGATGTCTGGACAGCAGAACATGTCCGGCCTCCGGATGGACCAGCCCGTGCAGCAGCGCTCCGTTCAGATACACGCCGACACCAACGCCGGTTCCTATGGTAATATAAATGGCATTTTCCAGTCCCTTTGCCGCGCCCCAGGTCACTTCCCCCAGCACGGCGCCGTTTACATCCGTGTCAAAAC
>JAAWLQ010000173.1 GCA_022797995.1 Lachnospiraceae bacterium | reverse complement strand
GGAATCGGGCCCGGAGATATGAGAACGGCATTTACCGGCATGATATTTCCTGCAATGGGGAAGGGGTACCCATGGTGCGCTTTACCGGCGTGAAAGGGTGGCCTCATACCTACACCAGAGAGGTGGCGCGGATGGTATGGGATGAATTTTTCTGTAAGTATTCCAGAAACGAGGACGGCACCATTGCCTATATGGGGCATATGGTCAGAGAGTAGTGTGAAGAGAAGTTCTAAGGCTCCGGCAAAGGCTGCGACATGACGGTTAGTATGAGAAGAAGTTTTTGCGGGGTGGAATTATGGGGGACGGCATGAAACAGGAAGACATAGCAAGAGAACTGGGATTATCCAAAAGTACGGTGTCCAGGGCATTGTCCGGAAAGGGGAGAATCGGCAGGGAGACCAGAATCCGCATCCAGAATTTTATCATGGAACAGAATCTGGACAGAGGAAACGGGGAAAGCGGAAAAGCGGGGACGGAGACAAGGAATATAGGTGTCGTATTCCCCGGAGATATCTATATAAACGGGAATCCGTATTTCCTGGAATGTCTGCTGGGAATCTGTGAAATCACAACGCTTCTGGACTACAATACCGTGATTACGGTGGGAACAGCCGGGAATATTACGGGAATTCAGAAGCTGGTGGAGCAGAAGAAGGTGGACGGCATTCTGCTGACGAGAAGCCTGGAAAACGACAAGGCACTGCAATATCTGATAAGGGCTAAGTGTCCTGTGGGGATTACCGGCCTGTGTGACTATGAGGAAGTCATTCAGGTAGACATGGACAATGAGGGGGCGTCGGAAAGCCTGCTTTCCCTGTTGATTGGGAAAGGATTCCACCGGTTCGCGCTGGTGGTGGATGATCTGTCAATTCATGTGAACAGAAGCCGTTATAACGGATTCAATAATGCTATCTTAAAAAATGGTCTGCAGAAGGAAAATCAGGCGGTTTATATGGGGAAATTCCAGAAGGACCTGTGCGACTCCATGATTCAGGATATGCTGGCCAAACGGATAGAATGTGTGGTGTGCGGGGATGACATTCTGTGCAGCCAGCTGATGTCCAGGCTTCAGGCGAAAGGATACCGGATTCCCAGGGATATTGCCATCGCGTCCCTGTATAACAGCGCGGCGCTGGACAACTTTTCCCCATCTGTCACGGCGGTGAACGGGTCGGCCAGAACCGCGGGAAATGTGCTGGGGAAGCAGATGATTCAGTTCCTCCAGGGACGGGAATACCAGAAAAAGACCATGATAGAATATGAGATCCTCATGCGAAAATCTACGGAGAGAAGGTAAATCATTATGTTTTATAAAGGAATGGATATTTCCTTTCTGCCTCAGTGCGAGGCGGAGGGAATGCAGATAAAAGATTTTGACGGGACCGTGACGGAGCCCTTTGCATTGATTGAAAAATATGGCGTGAACGCCGTGCGGCTGCGCATCTGGCATACGCCGGAAAATGTGGAGCATTCCGGCGGCTACTGTAATCTGGCACACACTGTTGAAATGGCGAAACGGATTAAAGAACACGGAATGGCATTCATGCTGGACTTTCATTATTCGGATTTCTGGGCGGATCCGGGCCATCAGGTAAAGCCGAAGGCCTGGGAGGCTCTCAGCCTGGAAGAGCTGCAGGAGGCTGTTTTTGCCTATACCAGGGATACCCTTCTGGAGCTGAAAAAGCAGGATGTGATGCCGGAAATGGTGCAGATCGGAAACGAAATCAGAAGCGGTCTGCTGTTTCCGGAGGGAGAGCTGCCGGACTATGAAGGCATGGTGAAGCTGGTGAACGCCGGAATCGACGGAGCCAGGGCGGTGAACGACCCGAAGCTGAAAATCATGATTCATCTGGACCAGGGGGGCAGGTATTTTTATCTGAAGGAATGGTTCGAGAATTCCTTCCGGAACGGGCTGAAGGATTTCGACCTGATCGGGCTGTCCTATTATCCTTTCTGGCACGGCACCTATTCGGATTTGAAGGGAACCATGGAGCGGCTGGTTCAGGACTATCACAAGCCCATCATGATCGTGGAGACAGCCCATGCCTGGAGGAAATGTGAGGGCGGCTTTATCGATGAGATTCAGGAGAAGATAGCGGGCTTCCCGGCCAATCCTCAGGGACAGCGCCAGGTTCTGGAGCTGGTCAGCAGCATTCTGGCGTCGCTGCCGGACAATATGGGGCAGGGCATTTTCTATTGGGAACCCCTGTGTGTGCCGAATTCTTCCGCCGGAGGCTGGGCCAGCAACATGGGCATCCTGGATGAAGAGGGCAAAGTGATGGAGGCAATCCGGGCCTTTACCTTTGACAGTGAGAAAGTGGACAAGGAGAAATGGGCGAAGATATATGAGCCCCAGACGATCACGGCCCAGGTAGGGCAGAGTGTGACACTGCCGGAGACGGTGTCGGTGCTGCTGGCAAACGGCAGTATCAGAGAAGAGCAGGTAAGCTGGCAGGAGGGAAATTCTATTGCCTGCGAGGAAGCGGGAAGCCGCGTGATAGAGGGATGTGTGGGAGAAGATAAGCATCCTGTGCGGATGGAAATCCGGACGGAAGACGCGCTGGAAGCCGGTGCGAATCTTGTGACTGACCCCAACTGGGACGAAGGGATGAGCAGGTGGCAGGTGGAGAGCAGCGGTGACGAAGTGATTGCCCAGCTGTTCCCGGAGTTCGTGGATCCATATCCGGCGCCTCCACTTAACGCCCTGCGGGTGGAATGTGCCAGACATTTTACCTATCAGATCAGCCAGCAGGTGACTTTGGCGGAAGCGGGGCGTTATTGTCTGCAGGCCCAGTTCCAGGGGACGGACACTACCGGCGTGGACGTGCGGCTGTTCGCCAGACAGGGAGAGAGGCAGCGGGAGCTGGTCATGCATCTCACGGAACATGGCTTTGAGACAGGCCGGATAGAGGATCTGGAGCTGGAGAAGGGGACTGTGACCATAGGGGTGCGCATCGACGCGTCGCCCATGTATGGGATGGTGCGGAGGTTTTCTCTGGTGCGGACCAGTGATTCCGAATGACGTTGGAGCCATGCCTCTCATTTGAAGGAAGTGGAAAAGGAAGAAAGACAGTCAGGCCTTGAAGAGCCGGCTGTCTTTTCCTTGTATGTCAGCGGTATTTGTGGTAAGGTAAATGTATTGAGATCAGTTCAGGAAGCAAAGAGTGAGGGACTTGAAATGAATTCAGAAGACAGAGTAAAGGAAAATAAGAAGAACACAGCGCACACAAAGGACATGACCACAGGGAATCCCTATACCCTGATGCTGGGGTTTGCGCTGCCGATTTTTCTAAGTCAGGTGTTCCAGCAGCTGTACAACACGGCGGATGCCTTTATCGTGGGCAGGTATCTGGGCACCAATGCCCTGGCGGCGGTGACATCTTCCGGTACGTTGATTTTCCTGATGATCAGCTTTTTCGCCGGGATTGCCATGGGGGCGGGGGTGGTGACATCCCGCTATTTTGGTGCGGGGGACGGGGAGCAGGTTTCCCGGTCCATTCACACGGTGCTGGCCTTCGGCATTGTGGCAGGTGTGCTGTTGACAGTGGTGGGCGTGGTGTTTACACCTACCTTTCTGGTGTGGATGCAGACGGACCCGGAGGTGCTGCCGGAAGCGATTTCTTATTTCCGCTACTATTTTCTGGGCTCCCTGGCTCTGGTGCTGTACAATGTCTGCCGCAGTATCATGAATGCGTTGGGAGACAGCCGGAGACCACTGTATTATCTGATTTTTTCTTCCATATTAAATGTGGTGCTGGATGTGGTGTTCCTGGCGGCTTTCCACTGGGGCGTCTGGGCGGCGGCAGTGGCCACGGTGATTTCTCAGGCGGCCAGCGTGGTGCTCTGTCTGATCCATCTGACCCGGAAGGGGAATGTGTTCACCGTTGAGTGGCGTAAGATCCGGTTTCATAAGGATATGCTGTTGGAAATCATTCACAACGGTTTGCCTTCCGGCGTACAGAATTCCGTGATTGCCTTTGCAAATGTGATTGTGCAGTCCCAGATCAATTCCTTCGGGCGTCTGGCAATGGCGGCATACGGAACCCATGCGAAGATCGAAGGCTTCGCCTTCCTGCCCATTACCAGCTTCAATATGGCCAGCACCACGTTCATCAGCCAGAATCTGGGTGCCAGAGAGTATGACCGTGCGAAAAAGGGCGCCCGCTTCAGTATCCTGGCGGCTGTGGTGTCTGCGGAAGTGATCGGCGTATTCTGCTACCTTCTGGCGCCGAAGCTGATCGGTCTGTTCGATCAGACGCCCGGTGTCATTGAGCTGGGGGTCCGGCAGGCCCACACGGTTGCGTTGTTCTACTGCCTGCTGGCATTCTCTCATTCAGTGGCGGCGGTATGCAGGGGGGCAGGCAAGGCTTTTGTGCCTATGTGCGTCATGCTGGCCGTCTGGTGTGTGCTGCGGATTACCTACATATTTATCGTCATGAAGCTGACCCATGAGATTGGTTATATTTATTGGGCTTATCCGCTGACCTGGGCCATTAGTTCGGTGATTTATCTGATTTATTATCTGTGCTGTGACTGGGTGCACGGGTTTGATACCAGTTCAGGCAAGGCCTGAGCTGGTTTTTAACTGGAGCAGAACAAAATCAGCATCAATATTTTCCATCAAAAATGGCTTATACAAAAATGACGGGTACGTAAATGCCAGGCAAAAATTTTCCCGTAAATCCACCTTCAAAAAGTTGACTTTTCCCGGTATCCGTGGTAAACTGAATTCCTCGCGTCAGCGGCAAAACTGAATATTTTACATTATACCGAAGTCCGTCGTCAGACGGATATGAATCAAAACGGTGCCACAGGCACTTTTTACCTTCGGTATCCGCTGGCAAAATCCAGCGGAGCCAGACCGACTTGGCAAGATATGATGCTATGACTCATTGCACAGTATAACTACCAGGAGGAAGCAGGAATGATTGCGATGGAACATGTATGCAAATCGTACAGGATTGCAAAGAGAAACGCAGGGTTCGGTGAGGCCTGCAAATCATTTTTTCACCGGAAATACGAAGTGATTCAGGCACTTGACGATGTGAGCTTTACCATTGGAGACGGAGAGATGGTGGGCTACATCGGCCCCAACGGAGCGGGGAAAAGCTCCACAATCAAAATCTTAAGCGGAATATTGACACCTGACAGCGGAGACGTCTTTGTGGATGGAAGGATTCCCTATAAGAACCGAATCCGGCATGTGCGTGAGATCGGCGTTGTGTTCGGCCAGCGCTCCCAGCTGTGGTGGGATGTTCCCGTCATAGATTCCTTTGAGCTGTTGAAGGATATCTATTCCATTCCCCAATTTGAATATAAAGAAAGTCTGGAAGAGTTGACGGAATTGCTGAATCTGGGGGAACTGCTGCGTTCTCCCGCAAGGCAGCTGTCTCTGGGACAGAGAATGCGGTGTGAGATTGCCGCATCTCTGCTGCATAGGCCACGCATTCTGTTCCTTGACGAGCCTACCATCGGCCTGGATGCCGTATCAAAGCTGGCTGTCAGGGAATTCATTCTGCGGCAGAACAGAATTCACAAAACCACGGTCATCCTCACCACCCATGATATGCAGGACATCGAAGCCCTGGCCAGCAGGATTCTCCTGATTGGAAAAGGGAAAATTCTCATGGACGGCACCCTGGAGGATATCAGAAAAGGCGGCGACAATATTGATGAGACGGTGGCGGAGCTGTACCGCTCCTTAGACATATGAGAAGGGGGAACAATATGAAAAAATATTTTTCCTTCTTTCGTCTGAGATTTGCCATGGGCCTGCAGTACAGGGCGGCCGCACTGGCGGGAATTGTGACGCAATTCGCCTGGGGTTTTATGGAAATCATGGTGTTCCATGGGTTTTACCGGGCGGATGCGTCGGCGTTTCCCATGTCCTTTTCGGCTACAGTCTCCTATGTATGGCTGCAGCAGGCCTTCCTGGCATTGTCCGCGGTATGGATGCTGGAAAATGAAATCTTTGATTCTATAGTGGACGGAAACATTGCCTATGAACTCTGCAGGCCCATCAATATTTATAATATGTGGTATTCCAGAAACACGGCAAACCGTTTGTCCAGAGCAGTGTTGCGATGCTTTCCCGTCCTGCTGGTGGCCGCGTTGGTTCCTGCGCCCTATGGGATGAACGGGCCGGCAAGTGCGGGGCATTTTGTGCTGTTCCTGATTACTTTGCTATTGGGGCTGGCGGTGACAGTGTCCTTTAATATGCTGATTTATATGCTTACCTTTTTTACCATATCGCCACAGGGGCTTCGGATCTTTTTCATGTCCACCATGGAATTTTTCTCGGGAGCAGTGATTCCTCTGCCCTTTTTTCCGGATAAGCTGCGACAGGTGATGGAACTGCTGCCTTTTGCCTCCATGCAGAATGTGGCGCTGCGGGTTTACAGCGGAAGTATGAACGGAGGCGAGATGCGCAGAGCGGTGTTTCTCCAGGTGTTCTGGCTGATTGTGGTGACCGGGGCGGGAAAGCTGCTCTGCCGGGTGGCGGAGAAGCGGATCACAGTACAGGGAGGTTGAAGGGAATGGAAAAAATGTGGAAAGCTGTTGGTTTGTATATGCGGTATGTGTCTATAAATGTCAGATGTGTGATGCAGTACAAGACTTCCTTTGTTCTCACTGTGGTGGGGCAGTTTCTGGTGTCCTTTACTGTTTTTCTGGGCATTTTTTTCATGTTTCAGAGATTTCCACAGGTGGAGGGCTTTACCTACAGCGAGGTGCTGCTGTGCTTTTCTGTCATGCTGTTGGAGTTTTCCCTGGCGGAAATGTTTGCAAGAGGATTTGACGCATTTTCCGGTATGGTGAGAAAAGGTGAATTTGACCGGATTCTGGTGCGGCCCAGGAATGAGATTCTCCAGGTGCTGGGAAGCAAGTTTGAACTGACCCGAATCGGGAGAATGGCACAGGCTGTCGTGATGTTTGTGTATGGAATTGCAGAAAGTGAAGTCCGGTGGAGCTTTTCCAAAGTGCTGACAGTTCTCTTTATGTTGATTGGGGGAACCGCGGTTTTTACCGGCCTGTTTATGATTTATGCCGCGCTGTGCTTCTTCACACTGGACGGGCTGGAATTCATGAATGTATTTACGGACGGGGCAAGGGAATATGGGAAGTATCCTATCGGAATCTACGGTAAAAAAATGCTGCTTTTTACCACTTTCATCATTCCCTATGCGCTGGTGCAGTATTATCCCCTTCTGTATGTATTGGGACGTCGGACGGAGAGGATCTTCATGTTTCTGCCTTTGCTTGCCTGCTGGTTTCTGCTGCCGGCGGGGATACTCTGGAAATTCGGGGTGCGGCATTATAAATCCAGCGGGTCGTGAGGCGTGGGATTTTATGGGGATTCCTTGTTGGCGGGGGTGCGATGTTTTACGCAAAATACCTGTTTTGTGCAGGGGACGATGCGGGGTTCTGCTTTGATTGGTTTGGGGGTGGTGGAAACCATAATGATATCGAAGTGAAATAAATGTATGGATATATTAATAGTTTAGACAAGGGGTTTTGCTTTGTGATGTTCAGTAGATGGATATCGTAATGTAGAACCCCATACTTTATCCCATTTCATGCGGTTAGTATAAACAATCCTATACATGGCTTAGTCCTCCAGCATTGCTGTTACCGCAGCCTCACCGCTCTCAAAAGGGCCATGTAGATTTTGACGATTTCGACTGTCAGAAATCGCCTGTGCAAGAGAGGAAGGAATAGTTTTATGTCCAACGGAAAAGGGAATCCCGTTATGTTCAATTGCCGCATTTAGAAAAATGCGCACTGCTGTTGACGTATCTAACCCAAGGCTGGAAAAAAGAGTGTCAGCTTGTGATTTTAGAGAATCTTCAACTCGAATTTGTAGTGTTGCCATAGTGCACCTCCATTGGTTTTGCAATACTATTGTATGTTACTTGCATTGAAAATACAATAGGTATTCGTTACTTTATAAGAGACATTCAATCTTTTTGAAATAAGGACGAATATTAGAAAATTTCCTTGTTGATATCATCAAGACTCATATCTGCAACACCGTTTTCTTTAGCCTGTGCTCGCAGGGCATTGAATGCTTGCATTGCGCCTTCTCTGGTGATATCAGTTTCAGGAGATGATATTTCAAAAGGTATCCTACGTTGTCTGACAAC
>JAAWLQ010000172.1 GCA_022797995.1 Lachnospiraceae bacterium | reverse complement strand
GTGCCTGTGGCGCTCAAAAATGGTTTGTTTTCCATAAAGCGCGTAAGCTTTTGAATCTTCGTCCAACACACAGGGATATGCGAACTTGTGTTAACCTGTTCTCAGACAAAGAATTCTGAATTCGGTTTTTCATCTGAAGGCCCTTCAAAGCCTTTCATGTAAGTTCAAACTTCTTGCCGGGTATAAACCCAATTCCCAGAAGCAAGGTACTATAGACCACGGCAGGAAGGAGAAGCGCTTTCCTGCATATTGCACAGAGAATGGATATTTCTCAGAAAGGAAAGACTGCTTATGGATGTAAGAAAAGAGTTACAGAATTTACCGGACATACCGAATGTACCGGATTTACAGGAAGCTGAAGGCGAAGTAATCGGCGAGGCCAGAGGACGGGTTCAGGGCGAACTCCTGAAGGTCATCCGTCTGGTTCGGAAGAAAGTCACCAGAAATATGTCCGCGAAAAAGATTGCAGATATGCTGGAGAAAGATCTTAATCTTATTGTCCGGATATGTAATGCGTTAAGAGAACACCCTGACTGGAATGATGAAAAGATCAGTGAGCTACTGTAATAAAATAAAACCAGGAGGGCCGCCATGCAGCAACTATCCCTTTTCGATTCTTCAAACGATTATTCCCCATCCCGCAACTTTGTCCCTCTGGCGGATAGAATGCGTCCCGAATCTCTTGCGGACTATGTAGGGCAGAAGCACCTGCTGGGAGAAGGGAAAATACTGCGTCAGATGCTGGAAAAAGATCAGGTCTGCTCCATGATCTTCTGGGGCCCTCCGGGCGTCGGGAAGACTACTCTAGCCAGAATCATCGCCGGGCGCACCAAATCTGATTTTGTGAATTTCAGCGCGGTCACCAGCGGCATCAAAGAAATTAAGGAAATCATGAAGCAGGCCGAAGAAAACCGGGCTTATGGAATTCGCACTTTGGTCTTCGTGGATGAGATTCATCGTTTCAACAAAGCCCAGCAGGATGCGTTTCTCCCCTATGTGGAAAAAGGCAGCATCACCTTAATCGGCGCCACCACCGAGAATCCCTCTTTCGAGATCAATGCGGCCCTTCTGTCCCGCTGCAGGGTATTTGTATTAAAAGAGCTGAGTACGGAAGAACTGACCGACATGCTTACCCGGACTATGGCAGATAAAAGAGGCTTCGGAAACGCCACCATTCACATGGAGGAAGGCACTCTGTCCGCCATTGCCTCCTTTGCCAACGGCGATGCCCGTATGGCGCTGAATACGTTGGAAATCGCTATCCTCAACGGCGAAATCTCTCCAGACGGCTCTGTCACCGTGCAGAAGGAGACCCTGGAGCAATGTCTGGGCAAGAAGACTTTATTATATGATAAAAAGGGCGAGGAGCATTACAATCTGATCTCCGCCCTCCATAAATCCATGCGCAATTCCGACCCGGATGCCGCGGTTTACTGGCTTGCGAGAATGCTGGAGGCCGGGGAAGATCCCCTTTTTATTGCCCGGCGTCTCATTCGCTTTGCCAGCGAAGACATCGGTCTTGCGGACTCTCAGGCCCTGCAGATCGCGGTGGCCGCCTACCAGGCCTGTCATTTCAACGGCATGCCGGAATGCAATCTGAACCTGACCCAGGCCGTGGTCTATCTGTCCCTGGCGCCCCGGTCCAACGCGTTGTACCGGGCTTACGAAACTGCCAAAAAGGATGCGCTGACACAGCTTTCAGAGCCGGTTCCTCTGGTCATCCGCAATGCGCCCACACAGCTGATGGACGATTTGCATTATGGAAAGGGTTATGTATACGCCCACGATACGGAAGAAAAAATAGCCCGTATGACCTGTCTGCCGGAAAGTCTGAAAGACAGGCGGTACTATCTTCCCACAGAGGAAGGGGCGGAGTCTGTCTTTAAAGAACGGCTGGAGCAGAGTCGGGCATTTCGTCTGCAAGGCGGCACATGGAAGCATAGTGAACTACAAAGAACAGCCAAAAAGACAGCAGGATGGAGGACAACACACAGATGAGCTGTAAGCTGCCGAATGACGGACTGGGGGACGCCACAGGAAAATAGCCGGAAGCAGAGAAATTCCCTGTAACTACTGCTTCTCCTCTTCCTCCATCCTTCGCAGTACCTCCTCCCGGTCCAGCTCTTCCAGCTTCCGTTTCTCACAGCCGGGCAGAGCCGGCTCAAAGCCGCACACCCTTTTGAAAGTACAGTAAGTGCACGCCTCCTCACTTCCTTTCTCATAAGGATTCAGCGAAATCTGTCCGTCCAGAATTTCCCGTCCGATTTGGACAATCTTGCGGTTCACATAATCAGACACCGTTTTCAGCTCCTGCCCGTTCAGCACGGAGGAACGTGCGGACAGACTTCCGTCCTTTTTCCGTTCCACGGGAATCACATCCGATTTGTTCTCCATGACATGGTCCAGCAGTTCCACGATTTCCGGCGCACTGTTCACCACACCGTTCATGCGCAGCTGCCTGGTGATTTCCTCATTGATTTCCTCCGGGCTCAGTTCCACCGCTGTCTCCACCGAAGGATCCTCGATATGATAATACAACAGCGCCGCCGGCACGATTTCTTTCCCCTTATGGCGCCTGGCCTCCATCTCCACGGCCGCGTTCATGTACACCACCAGCTGCAGCTGGAGACCATAGTACAATGCCGCCAAATCAAATTTTTTATTTCCTGATTTGTAATCGATGACTTTCACATACACCTTTTCATCATCTTCCGCCACGTCGATTCTGTCAATCCGCCCCTTAAGACGCATCTTCTCCTGTTCTGTCAGCGCTACGTTTACGCTCTCCAGGTTGTCCGCGTACTGGAAGGAAAGTTCAAAGGATTCCGGGACAAAGCTTCCCTTCTGCAATTGCTTCTGAAGTGTCAGCACAGTCCTTGTGAGAATCCGCCCCATTCTCGTGATGGCATATTCATTTCTGGCGCTGCTGTACAGAACGGTATTTCCGTATGTGGCCGCATACTTTTCCAGAACATCCCGCACACAGCCGGCGGCAAATTCTTCCGGGAAGTCAAACCATGTATAGCTTTTCTCTGCCAGCTTCTCTCCGAACTGCTCCAATATGGCATGATACACATTTCCCATATCCACCGTTTCGAAAGAGAATTCTCCCCGCTCTCTGAGTGCCAGCCCATACTGCAGGAAATGCCTGTAGGCACAGGCCGCATAAGTCTCCAGCCGGGTGACGCTGTTCTCCAGCTGTACCCCGTACAATGCCCTGGCCACGGCGGCAGACAGCCCGGAATCCTGGTATCTGCGGAAAGCGGCTTCCGTGAGGAAATCCCTTTTCTCCCGCAGTGCTTCCTCCCCGTATACCCGGTAAATGGTAAAAAATTCCGCTTCCTTTTCCTTCCGCAAGGTCCCCTCCGCATATTCTCTGAGCTCTTCCGCAAGGTAAGACGCCCCCTCCTGTCTGGTCACAATCTGCTCCAGGGCGCCTCGCATCTGCGGAAACTGTATGCTTATGCCGGGATATAGCGTTCTGATCATTTCCACCAGATAAGCAGGCCGGATAGATTTTCCCGCGCTGTTCACCTTTGACCAGGAAAGATAGAGCCGTTCCGAAGGTTTTGTCATATTCAGATACAGATAAAAGCGCTGAATATACATCTGCTGCCTGGGGCTGGGAGCCAGCTCCAGTTCCGACTCCCTTAAGAATTCTCTGTCCATATCGGAGATGATTCCTCCTCTGGAAGCCGCCTTCGGAATGTTGCCGTCGTTTACTCCCAGAAAGAAGAGCACACGGACCTGATTCAGTCTGGTTCTCTCCATATCTCCCACCAGCACTCTGTCCACATTCTGCGGAATAGTCCCCACCTGAATCTCTCCGAATCCTGCTTCCAGTATCTCCGCAAATTCTTTCAGCGGAATGGTCTCTTCCCCTAAAAGGGCATAAATCTGGTCCAGCAGCTCCATCACCAGACGGTAAATCTGGGCATACTCCTTCGCTCTGGTCAGCTCTCCCGCCTTTTCAAATTCCTCCTGAAAGACAGCCAGCTTCTGCTGTACCTGATTCCGCACCAGGAAATCATACAGGCCGTTCACATAGCATTTCGTCTGCTCCTCTCCTCTGAAATGCAGCATGTCCACCTGCGCCATCAGACGCTCCCGCAGCGAATTTATCTCTGCCAGAGCTTCCTCATCCTCCTCCATTTCCCGTGTCTTACGGGTAAAAAGGCGGCTGTAGGCGTGATACCCCCTGATCCCTGTCTGCAGGCAGTAATTCTCCAGCCTGTCCACCTCTTCCCACGTCAGGTCAGCCAGCCCGCTGCGAAGATAATGGAACACTGCCTCATAAGAAAAGTCCCTGATATACAATTCCAGCACACTTTTTATAAATTCAATCATGGGATTCAGCACAATTCCCCTGGTTCTGTCAATGTAGCAGGGAATTTCCATCTGGGCAAATTCCGTCTCCACGTAAGGGGCATATTCCGCCAGATCTCCCATAATCAAAGCAATATCCCGATAGGCGAGTCCTTCTTCTCTGATCAGCCTGCGGATCTCAAGGCCGGTCTGATGCACCTCATCCCTGGGCGCAGTTGTCTCAAACATCCTGATTTCCTGCTGTTCTCTGTCATAACTGCCAGTGCCATACCGGAACAGATTCCTTTCCAGATATTCCAGCGCCGGGGCACAGCGGAAGCGATGGTTTTCATTATATTGAATCCGACAGCCCGCCCCATTGCCCGGTGCTTTATTTCCTCCTCTGCCCGGTAAAATAAATACATCCTGCTTTCTCTCCACCAGATTTTCCACGGCCATTTTCGCCAGGTCTGCCGCCGTTTTCTTACTCAGATGGAACAGTTTCTGCTCTCCGTCCTGTCCATAGGGATTCTCTTCTGCTCCAAGTGTCAGTGTAACAATCACTTCTCCACACAGTTTCATCAGTTCCGCAATCACTTTTACCTGGACAGGTGTAAAGCCTGTAAAGCCGTCGAAGGCTGCCACCGAACCGGGCAGAAGCTTCGATTTATGCAGCGAACGCCGCAACACATCCAAAGTCTCTTCCGTGGTAATAAAATTACCCCGGATATACTCCACGAATCCCTTATACAAAGTCTCCAGATCTTTCAGTTTCTGTACAAGCGCCCCGCGTTTCTCAGCAAATGCAATCAGCCTGCATACATCCTCTGTTCCGATACCATATTGCATAAATTCGGAAATTGCACTTTTTACTTCATGGATATATCCCTGCCTGTTCAGAAATCCTCCCAGTGTGGGAAGGTCTTCCTCCAGATTCGCGGCCACCTTCTGGAGAACCAGGCTTTTCCCCGTATCGTCCAGAACCGGAATCTCCTGTCCCCCCACTTCCTCCAGAATACGGTGTCCCAGCCGCCCGAAGCTCAGAACGTCAATATTCATGATGCCGCCCCTGTCGTTCAGAAGTACCAGTTCCTTCTGGGTCTGCATGGTAAACTGATCCGGCACAATAATCAGGAAATTCTGTCTCGGATTTTCCCTTGCCCGTTCCGTGATTTCTTCATATAATTTTCGACTCTTTCCTGCCCCGGAGGGACCAAAATAAAATTGAAGACTCATCTGTATTTTCCCTGTTCTATTTTGCTCTATTTCTTATATACATGCTGGTCCTGGTTCGCTCTGTAATTACGCCTGATGCCTTTCCTGTAGCCGTTTAATCATCTCCTCGGCTGCTTTCAGCTTTTATTCTGCCGTTTCGGCTCTTTTTTGCTGTTCATCAGCTCTTTCTCGTCTGCTCTTCAGCTCTTTTCTGCTGTTCGCCTGCCTGTATTTTGTTTCTTTTTGTTGAATAGGTGGCGAAAAGCCATCAAGACAGAATGCATAGCATTCTGAAATATTATGTCTCCGGAATATAGTACATTCCAGCGCAGTAAATTAAGATTCTTCCGGCTGACATTTGAAATGTCCCGGCTAAGAATGGTTTATTATAACATAGTTTTCCGTAATGTACAAGTTAAATTTTTAAGGCATAATTCCTTTCTTCCCGGGAATACCTCTACTGAAAAAGAAGCAAATAAATATGTATTGCGGATGACAGGTAAATATTTTATAATCAAATACATCAACCGAAATCTGTGTGGATATACGTTTAGAAATAAATTAATGCCTGACAGCGGCAGACATGGAGGCGTAACTATGCTTAAACTGGAGAAGGTAAACGGAAAAAATGTATGGGATATCTTAAAGCTACATGTGTCCGAAGAGCAAAAAGCCTTTGTGGCAGGCAATGATATCAGCATTATCGAAGCCTATACCGCCATAACCGGAAATGGATATGCTTTCCCTTTTGGGATCTATAATGAGGATACGCCGGTTGGCTTTCTGATGATTGGTTTTGACACAGACGCTTACTGGGAGGAGGCTCCGTCAATAGCGAAGGGGAACTATAACCTCTGGCGGCTGATGATAGACAGAAATTATCAGAGGCAAGGGTATGGAACAGAAGCCATCCGGCTTGCCCTGAAATTCATAAGAACATTTCCGTGCGGGGAAGCGGAATACTGCTGGTTGTCCTATGAACCTGAGAACGAGGTTGCCAGTCGGCTATACCGTTCCTTTGGATTTGAGGAAACCGGCGAAATGGATGAGGGGGAATTAATTGCCGTTTTGAAATTACAGGAAAAGGCTGCCTCTATCAGCACACATGGAAGCTTCTGGAATTCGGCCTCACACAGCATTATGTCCTGACGGACGGCGACTGGAGAGCGGAGAATGACTCCTTTGCGGAACTGACGGGGGTTGCATGTCTGCGGTCTGCTCTACATGCCATGAAGCAGCCCCGCATTCTCGTCAATGTAGAACCTCCACAGATAGTCTGCCGCCTCCTCCGCATAGTCGATACCGATTCTCTTTCCCGCTTTGATCTGCTTTTTTCTGACAGGAATCCCCTCTGTCACATAAAAAGTATTGCTCTCCACCATGTCCATATCATTGTCCGCTCTGGTGATGCCCATGGCAATGCACAGCTTGCCGGGACCGTCCGCCAGATGCTTTTTCAGGGACGCAGGATAATGTTCCGGCATGTAAATCGGTTTTCCCTTTTTTATCTGCCTTCTGTTCAGTTCTTCCAGCCGCAGAGCAGTCATGCGGCGGCGGGACTCTTCCTCTGCCGGCACCACACTTCGAAGCAGCACGGCCTGTGGTGTCCCTTCCGTCATGGCGGCAATGTTCATGCAGCTGTACATTCCATAGATCAGGTACACATAGGAGGTACCACCCCTGTGGTACATGGGTTCGGTTCGCTCCGTCCGCTTTCCACCGTAAGTGTGAGAGCCTTTGTCAGATTCACCCATATAACTCTCCACCTCCGTGATGATGCCTCTGACGGTTCCTACCGGGGTCTCGTGCACCAGGATTTTCCCCAGAAGTTCCTTCGCCACCGTAATCCCGTCTCTGGCGAAAAATTCCCTTTTAAGTCGTTCGTGACATGCTTTTGCTTCTACTTTCCGCATATGCTGAATCCTCTCTGCTTCCCTGTTCGTCCGGTTCTTCTTCCACAGTTTGATTCGTTGTAGCAGGTCAGTGTCCTGTCTGAATTGTTACAATTTATTTCCTGCTGCACAATATCATGATACAGGCTCTCCCTGCAATCTTGCAACAGCTTTCTGACCTGTCCGGGCGATATCGACCTTTTTCTTATAATAGCATAGTTCCCTCAGGGATTCCACTGTATCATGATTGCTTTACTTTCATGCATAGTGGTACGGCCCGATACATGGGGGAGGGTTACTGTGGATCTGTCTCTGATTCAGCCATTTTATGCACGCTCTGTATGAGTTCAGCTAAAAAGTTCTCCCTACGCAAAAGATTTTCTAAGCAGTCAAAGTACGCCTGCTACCACTCTCCAGCAGGCATATGGCCGCTTCCAGCGCTTTCTTTTCTTCGGCCTTCTGAATCAGTTCCGCATCAATTGAAACAATACAAAAAGGTCAATCCACACAAGGCAGATTAACCTCCCCAGTAAAATATGCTTACCTTGTTCTGGCATATCAAAAATTCCTTCTTCTATATTTAATCTTTCATTCCCCACAGCTTCGCAATATCTGCATCCGTCCGATTCCCATAAACCGGTATTTTGGCAAGCTCCATCTCCAGCCGCTCATATTCCTCCTGCGTAAGCTCCACATCAGCAGCCCCAAAATTTTCTTCCATCCGTTCTATTTTCCTCATACCGGGAATCGGAACAATAAACTCCTTT
>JAAWLQ010000171.1 GCA_022797995.1 Lachnospiraceae bacterium | reverse complement strand
TAAATGGCCTAGTGGCTCAGTTGGTTAGAGCGCCGCCCTGTCACGGCGGAGGTCGAGGGTTCGAGTCCCTTCTGGGTCGTTAAATATGGGATCTTAGCTCAGCTGGGAGAGCATCTGCCTTACAAGCAGAGGGTCACAGGTTCGAGCCCTGTAGGTCCCATTTTTAATGCCGATGTGGCTCAATTGGCAGAGCAGCTGATTTGTAATCAGCAGGTTATCGGTTCGAGTCCGATCATCGGCTTGTTTATAAAAAAATATTGTTTATTATGGATGGATTCCCGAGTGGCCAAAGGGGGCAGACTGTAAATCTGTTGGCAACGCCTTCGAAGGTTCGAATCCTTCTCCATCCATTAGGATAAGAAATTTAAATCTTTTTATCCATTGAAATGTTTTAGCGCGGGGTGGAGCAGTCTGGAAGCTCGTCGGGCTCATAACCCGAAGGTCACAGGTTCAAATCCTGTCCCCGCAATTCTGTAATTAATTGCCCAGTTAGCTCAGTTGGTAGAGCAGAGGACTGAAAATCCTCGTGTCTCTGGTTCGATTCCGGAACTGGGCACTTGTTATATTAGATTGTATAACGAAGATAACTGGAAAATATTTTATGGGATATTAGCTCAGTTGGTAGAGCACTTGACTTTTAATCAAGTTGTCCGGGGTTCGAATCCCCGATGTCTCATTCTTTCAATTAGTGGGAATCCTTGATTTTCAAGGGTTCCCATTGTTTTGTCCTTAAAAGTATTTTGATTACACTTGATTACACTTTCGGGATGTCTGCCTGATTACATTTTTATCCGGCAGCATTCCCGGAGTTCTCTTTTCGCTGCCATGTCCTTAATGGAATGAAAGTGCCTTTTCAAACGATTCCTGCGTTTGCGCCTCACCCCTGCGGTTGAAACAGTAGTTTCCATAAGTGGTCTTTGCCGACCTGTGTCCGACTGTGCGCATTATCTGCTTTATGTTGATTTCCCCGCAGTCTATGAGGGTGCTTACATAGCTTTTACGGATTTTGTGAGTTGACCTTTCGGCAATCCCGGCAATCCGGCAACATTTCCGTAGACGGTAGTCCATACTGGAGCGGTGCGCATTTCCATTTTTATTGACGAAAATATATCCGTTTGTCGGTAAGTCATGCGCTTTGTTGAAATCATAGATTGTCTGTATGATTTCCCTTGCCTTTTTCGTAAGGTAGATTTCCCTGTCGCCAGCCTCCGTCTTAGTGTGTTCCACAACCTTATGCCCTCTGGACTGTACCCGGCTGTCATCTGTCAGGGTGTAGTCATCTACTTCCATGCGCTGGATGTGGATGTAATTCTCGTTCAGTTCGTCCACGTCTGAGAATTTTAATGCCACACATTCACCCACCCTTATGCCAAGCTGGAAGGAAAGGGGGATTGAGAGTGAGAAGGTACACCCTGTTTTTTCAAAGTCCTCATATGCCGCCTTTTCCAGTTTTGGCTGTTCGTCATAAAGGAATACTTCTTCGCTGTCAGCCTTTTTCCCCGGTTTGGCAAAGAGTTTGGAATCCACCCTTACTTTCTCAAAGGGGTTAGAAGGGATAGCCCGTATGTCAAAGGCATACTGTAGCCCCTGCCGGAGTATGATGCTCATGTTGTAGAACTGTGTCTTCGTAAGGTTCCGTTCCTTAATAGATTTCAGACACCAGTCCCTTAAATATCCGGCGGTGAGTTCCGTAAGAGGAATGTCAGAGATTGGGTCTTTGGCATAGTATTTACGCCAGTCAGAATCAATGCGCTTTATGTAGTCCCCTTGTTTGGTTTCAAGGTTTTTATGCCTGAGCCAGACCGGGTAGAAAGATTTTAACGTTTCCGCCTTTTCCTTCTTTACTTTTTCCAGTCTGGAATAGAAAGCAATAAGATATTCCTCTAAATCGTCCTTATTCCTTTTGGCAACGGACTTACGCCCATTGGGTCTGGTATCGTCCGGTATGTATGTATGCCAGCGGTTGTCGCCTTTCCCATAGCTGATAGGGTATTTATGCTGTTTTAGGATTTTCTGTTTTTTCATTTCTTCATCCTGCCGCAGCACATCATCTAAATTAATTTTACCGCAGGCTATGGCATTCCGCAAGGCATTTATCTGTTTTTCTGTCAGCTTTTCTGCTTTGTTGTCGTTCATGACGGTACACCTGTGCAAAGGTGTCCCCAGTGCTGTAATTTCCTTCTTCGCTGTAATTGTTTTGGAAAGGGTAGCCTTTTTCTTGTCCTTTCTTAAATAGTTACATTTGCCAGATATTTTTCCTGTGTAAGTTATAGAGTAGGCAGGCTGTCCAGCATATGTCCTATGCTTTTCCCTGTATAATTGGAATCCTTCACGCTGTCAACGCCATACAGCCGGAATAAGTCTAAAGAGACTGTTATGCCATCGCTTACACTGATGATTAAAGCGAGCCATAATGTAAATTTGTCATCTTCACGTCCGTTAGGGTTTGCCACTGCCTCAGCAAGTCCAAAAATGTGAGTGCCGTCATCGTCGGAAAAATGACTTACTATCTCCAAAGAGAGGAATTCTTCATCATCTAACAGGCTGGCAACGAATTGGCAATATAATTCCTGTCTCAATTTGTCTAGGTTGTCTAATTCCAATAGCCCTAAATTTAAGTCCAGCAGCATGTCCAAGAGAGGCTTGTCAGTATGTTCCGCCATGAATTCATGCTGTTTCTTCTTCAAGGTCTCTAACGTCTTATGGACAGAGGCTCTCCGCTCACTAACGGTATTTTTTCTTGATGTAGCTGCTCCATTCTTTTTTTCCATTCTTTTCCTCCTGAAAATATATTTTGATATGCTTTCCAATCTTAAATGTCATTTCAACCGCCTTTCTGACACCTTATTATAAGGGCAGGAGGCTTTTCCTGGTTTTACATCTGTTTATGTAAAAAATTGATTTTTGGGGGGACTTTCCAGGCACATCCGGCGTAGTTTCAATCCGCCGCCATCCGGTAATATGGTTCTGTAAATGTTACTTGTAAATTTTCCTTCCATTCTTATTTCCCCCTGAATGGCAGCAGTTTCCTTTCTTCGTTTGATAAGCTGTGGAATCCGTCTTTGTGCCAGGTCTGTGCCATCGCCCTGTTCCTTAAATCTTCATAATTTCTGTAATCTTTACTGTCAACCGAATATGTCTTGTATTCCCCATTTTCGATATAATGATATATGATTTTGTCGATTCTTCGGATTAGCTGTGTATAAGAATCAATGTCCTGGTATTCACTCGAAACCATGTTCTGATAAAGTGCCTCTGGGGGATAGACACTAGTCAGATACACACGCTCCCACAAATTGAAAGTGTTGGCATAGCGTGAATGTGTCTGCATCCGGGAATATCCATTGAGCATGGTCAATAATTTCCCATATGTGATGCCGAACCCTTTATACTCATCCATGAAAAGGATTGGCGGTGCGCCGGATTTCATGTAGGAATCAAGACCGCCGGATGCGTTATTGTCGTAATCGGTCAAGATGTAAATATTTTCTGCGCCATGTTCCTCACATAGCTGGTTATAGGAATAGGTCTTGCCCGTGCCGGAATCACCTACATGGTATTCCACATATAAAGTCTGGTGGACTGGGGCATCCCTGATGCGCTGGTCTGTATAGGCATGGAGTATCATTTTTTCGTATTTGTAATAGGCAAAGTTTGTGTCAAGTATCTGCTGTGGGGTCATGCCCTTTGCAAGCATTTCCTCAATCACTTCCAAGTCGCCACGTTTGCCTTTGGCATCCTGTATCTGTTCCATTCCTTTGACGAATAAGATTGTCTCACCCTTTTCCGCATATTCCCCCTGTTTCAATAAGTAGTTCTGCAATTGCTCCTTGCCCCCTAGTTGTGGCTCTACATGACTCTGGAAAAGGATGTCGGACACTACCTTTAGTGTGGTAGTATTGCCGTATAAAGCCATGTGTGCATGGTACAGACCGTCTGCGCTGGTGCAGACTGCAACGGCGCATGTGCGGCTCTTCCCGCTATTTTCCCAGAGTGCGGTGAGGTATTCCGCAAGGTATTCCGGGTCTTTGTACTGTCCCTCTGCCAGCCCCATTTTTTCCATGTTCTTAATCTGGACGACCGCTATAAAAGCGCGCCCTCTTGTCTGTGGGGAGAATCCCATCTGTCACACCTCCTTGGACTGTCACACTGCCTTCTGTGACAGGATATGGCTTGGAAAGCCCCTGAAATAAAGGGATTGGGTAGTCCTGTCACAGTCACACAGGTTGGCTGGTAATACTAACAGCCAACCCCCATCCGCTCCCGACCGCCGGGGCGGTCAGTCGCGTCTGGTTAAGCCTGTATATTTCAGACGTCATTTCCTGTGTTGCAACCCTCCATTTAAAATGTCAAGGATATGCTGTTTCCAGTCAGCGTCATTTTCAATCAGTGGATATTTGACAGGCATGATTTTTCTGCCATCCGCAAGCAGCATCCCCTCTCCAGCTTGGAAAACCAGGTCTGGGATTTCCTGTCCGGGAAAAATCATGCTTTTTTGCTCTTTGGACAGGTTGCTGAGCGCACAGAGCGCCATGAAATTATCCCTTGCTCCGTTGGAAAAGAGCGCGCTGTCTGGTCTTTGGGTCACAATCCAGCAGCCGAATCCAATCCCCCTACCGAGCATGAGGATTTCCGCAACTGCCCCCAGAACGTCATTTGCCAGCTTTGTCTTGTTTGCTTTGTCTTTCATTTGAAGGTAACTGACAAATGCCGGATATTCATCAAAGATTAGAACATGGCGTGTTCTCCCCTGCAATGCCCGGTCAGTGCGGACGTGCGAAAACTTCTGATAATAGTCCATGACCCCGGCGTAACAGTCCTGCCCGGCATAATAATGCGCGTATCCTTCCAGGAAGGAAAAATCTTTTGAATTCTTGAAGTCGCACAGATAGATGGAAATGCCGGGGAAAGCCTGCAACAGTTTCCCGATTAAGAAAAGCAACGCCTGTGACTTCCCAGAACCGCTTGAGCCAGTAATAAGGGCATGGCAGTGGGAGGCAAGCCCCAACTTGATAGGGATTGTCAGACCATACCTTGAAAATGCCTCCAATTCATAGCCGAATGTCATTTCAATGCCTTCCATCGCTATCCTCCCAATTTTCGCGCATCGGGGTATTTTCCGGGCGTTGCGACAGGGCTTTGCGTTTCTGCATTTTCTGTTTCCGTTTGTCCAGAAGTTCAACTCCGGCAGTGTTGCGGGCAAAGGTAATCGAAAGCATGTTCCTGAAAAGGAATACTTCAGTTAATGGCTCTGCCGGTATGTAGCAGTCATAAGTGCGCATGGTGTTTGCGAGGATTTCTTCTGACTGTTTCTGGATGAGCTGCCGTAATATGTTATCATCCAATGTGCTGCCGGGTTTACGCATGACATCAAAGACATATGTGACACAGCTGCTGCTTTCGTCATAATTGACCCTGGTACAGTAGCAGGAGGCGAAGTTTGCCCGGACAGCGGAAAATTCGGCATCCACAAATTGCGTCTGGACACGGCAACCGTCCCATCCGACCAGAACCGGATAAAACTGTGGCAATGCTGGGGCAGGCTCAAGCAATGCCGTTAAAAGTTCTCCCAGAAAGTTCCTGACACAATTTTTGCAGATAATTGTTGCGTCCTTGACGGAACAGCCCTTGCAGAATTGCACAATTAATACACTAGTTACAAATACAAATGTTAAAAGAACTATAAATATTAATAATTTCATGCTATATCCTCCATCTTTTTGTGGACAGGCGGCGTGCCGCCTGTGATGTTGTCAGTTGCCAAGAATTTCAACAGATTCCAGAGAAAAATATTTTTGCCCGGGCACTAAATTCAGTGTCAAAATGACGGGCGTATGTTTTGCCAGCCCTTGAAAATTTTCAAACATTTGCTCAGATACAAAGCAGGTAAAGAACTCCTCGCCTTGCTCATCTAATAGTTTGACAGCATTCCATTGCTTTCCGTTTTTTTCTCCTGTCCTTGCGGAAACAAATGTGGCTTCTCCTGATAAAGTCATATGGATTCCTTCTTTCTTTTTATGGAAGAATGTGCTAATATAGGAATTGCGAATCACCTCGAAAGCACATGTTAATAAGTTGCGGTTGAGGTCTGGGCGGAGGGCGTGCCTCTGAAAGTTTGGCGCGTTTCCGCCTATTTGTTGTACAATATTTTGGTTTTTCCATTTTTGCTCCTTTCGCATTTGCTGCAATTAGTATAAAACAGAAGTTAAAAACTGTCATGACAGCCATGCCACCCTAGGGATGCAGTATATCCAGAACAAGATAATATGTGTTGCCAGATGAGCTGCCTTTATTATAGGGCGGTGACAGCGAACTGTAAAAACAGCCATGCCACCCTAGGAATGCATTATATCCAGAACAAGATAATATGTGTTGCCGCATGAGTTGCCTTTATTATAGGGCGGTGACAGCGAACTGTAAAAACAGCCATGCCACCCTAGGAATGCACATATTTTTCTTAAAATACACTGGGATTCCAATGAAAAATGGTGTATAACTAAGGCATGGAGAAAGGAGCGTTGAAGTCATGAAAAGAAATTATTATAAAGAGATTATGGATATTTTGTCAGAGAACCCATTAGGAGAGGAATATAGAAATACGTCGATTAAATTTTTTAAGGTATGTCAGGAGTATGACTGGTATCATACTATGTACCAAAATATTTCAAGTAATGCCGGGAAGGTTTTGCAGAACTATATTGAAGAAGAAAACTGCCTTGCAAAGCGCAGGAGGAAGAAAAAACGGGAACAGAATCAGGAAATGAACCGTGCAGAAAAAACAAGGCTTGATGTAGAAGAAAAGCTATATGTTGAATTTTTTACGGAAATTTATTCTGAATTTTATGGAAATGATTATAACTGGAACAATGTCGTGGACTGTGAAGATAAGGTGGCTGAAATTTTAGGGGATTATTTCCATGGCACGCAACCGGGCTATGCCAAATCTATTCAAAAAGCGGTTATGAAAGCCTATCAGTCCAGTTATAGAAAAGTGGATTTGGGAAATCTGCATAATGCCATGAGAATTGTTGAAGAATCATTACATATGCCTATGCCAAGGATTGAATCCAGTGTTGAAAAGGTAATTTCAGGAGAAATGTTGGAATCGATGCTCTTTTGTCTGGAAAGGGGGGACATTGTCCAATTCCTGTTCCATGTTGCGCCAATGGCTAGGGCATTGACGGACGGGGCTTACCATAAATATACGCCAAACAACAACAGCGTTTTTTTTAACGTGGCGTGCGACTATAATTTAAAGCAGTTAAAAAAATATATCCGTGGTGGGGAAGATGAAGAAGGATATGCGGTGGAAGGGGTGGAAGGGCTTTTCGAACGGTATACACAGACCCGGAATGAACTTTTGGGACTGAGGGGGATGGCTTTGCATGCAACCCAGCATAGTTCCCAATCATAATAAGAATACCCTGTACCAGTTTGCGGTATAGGGTATTTTTATGTCAGTCGGAACCGCTGCCCTGCAACAGCTCATCACAGCTAATGTGGAACACGTCTGCAAGAGCCTTCAGTTCAATGTCCGTCACAAAACGCTGCCCGGATTCCATGCGCTGGACAGCGTTTTTGTCAATGTCAAGCCCCTGCATCTGTAACAGGTCGGCTAATTTTCTCTGAGAAGTTTTTTCGGGCATCCCCTGCCTTAATCTCCTGACGTTCTCCCCACAGATATTGTTCCTGCCATCCGGCAATTTGTTCTTATACATATTTCCCACCTTCAATATTGACATTCTGTGCTTGTCATATTCCAGATTATATGGTAAGATATGTAAAAAGATGACATTCACTGAATGTCGATTATGATTTTACCAGAAAAATTCGGATATATATTTTATGGATGTAACTTGTTTGGGATTGTCGAACAGTGTCGAAAATATAAATTGACAAATAATTTGGTAAGTATTATAATTTTAGGCATAGAAGTGGGTCACAAAAAAATACCGGGAGCATATTATCAAGGAATAGAAGGAAAGCCCCAGCATGGCACTTGAAGAAAGGATGGAGGGAATCATATGGAAGTGAAATGGAGAATGAAAGGGATTGCCAGGAAGGTTGCGGCGGCAGCCATTGCGGCGGCGGTCGTGTTTGGGAGCGTGCAGGCGGCAGGCTTTACGGCAGAGGCGAAAGGGACAGCGTTCATCAACAAGAAGACCAGCAGCGTCACCCCGACAATCAAATCCGCCA
>JAAWLQ010000170.1 GCA_022797995.1 Lachnospiraceae bacterium | reverse complement strand
AAAAAGAGACGGAGAGAAAAGATGAGCTGGGAAGAAAAGGTACGTAGAGTAACCCCTTATGTGGCGGGAGAACAGCCTCAAAAGAAAAATATTATCAAGTTAAATACCAACGAATGCCCTTACCCTCCTGCACCCGGGGTGGCAAAGCTGGCGGCGGAAGCGGACTGGAGCGCTCTGCGGCTGTACCCGGACCCGGACACCTCTGTGCTGGTGAATGCGTTGGCGGCGCATTACGGCGTGAAGCCGTCTCAGGTGTTCGTTGGTGTGGGGTCCGACGATGTGCTGTCCATGGCCTTCATGACTTTTTTCAACGGCGGTCAGCCCATATTGTTTCCGGATGTGACCTATTCCTTCTATGATGTGTGGGCGCAGCTGCACCGGATTCCTTATCAAACCTGCGTATTGGATGAGGACTGGCACATTCGTCCGGAGGATTACAGACAGCCCAACGGCGGTGTGATATTCCCAAATCCCAACGCGCCTACCGGGCTTTTGGAGAGTCTGGAGACAGTGGAGGAAATCATTCGGGCCAATCAGGATGTGGTGGTGATTGTGGACGAAGCCTATGTGGACTTCGGCGGGGTATCGGCATTACCTTTGGTGGAAAAGTATGACAATCTGCTGGTGGTGCAGACCTTTTCCAAATCCAGAGCCATGGCCGGCCTGCGCATCGGCTTCTGCATCGGCAGTGAGAAACTGATCCGATACTTAAACGATGTGAAGTTCTCTTTCAACTCCTACACCATGAATCTGCCTTCTCAGATTCTGGGAGCGGAGGCGGTGAGAGACGACGCTTATTTCAGAGAGACCACGGCGAAAATTATCGCCACAAGAGAGCGGGTGAAAGTGGAATTGAAGAAGCTGGGATTTTCCTTCCCGGATTCCAGGACTAATTTCATCTTTGCCACCCATGAGAGCATACCGGCGGAACAGATTTTCAGAGCCCTCCGGCAGGCGGATATCTATGTGCGGTACTGGAATAAGCCCAGAATATCCAACTATCTGCGGATTACCGTGGGCACGGACGAGGAGATGGACAGATTGCTGGATTTTTTGAAAGCTTATATGCATAATTAGCCTGCAATGTTAAAACTCTTTGCGCAAGTTCCAAAGGTGTTTGGTTGTCTTGCAAATACAGAATCAGCTATGCTGTGAGCGGGAATGGAGGTAATGATATATGGAATTAGGAAAAAATATCAGTACGCTTAGAAAAGAGAAAGGGCTTTCACAGGAAAAACTGGCTGAAAAAGTGAATGTCACAAGACAGACTATCTCAAATTGGGAGTTGGGAGAAACTTCGCCAAACCCCGAACAGTTAAAGCTTCTGTCCGGTGCGTTGGGCAGGAGTATTGATGAATTGGTAGGGAATGACAATGTGCCTGTTCTGAAAGAAGAGTGTGGCGACAATACGAAAGCAATGTGGAAGATATATATTGGTTTTGTTGTGCTTTGTGGAACAATAGCAGGTATCTGGTCTTTTTCCGCAAACAGATTTCGACATGATGAGATGAGATTAATTGTGGGAGCAGGAATGGTTGCAGGCCTGTGTCTGGCAGTTGTATGCCACAATATTTTGAAATATTTGAAAGACAGCGATAAGTGAAAAAGGTCCACGAAACCTGACGACAGTCATAGAGCGAGCAGAAACGAAACAGGAGTACGGCAAGGCAGTTTAAGGAAATTTTAATAGACGAATTCCCATAAAATGGGTATAATCAGAATCGACATCAATAAAGGAAGGAATGGAGAATTTCAATGATTAAAAGTTTTTTCAAGGGAGTGGTAATCGGGATTGCAAATATTATTCCCGGAGTCAGCGGGGGCACTATGATGGTCTCCATGGGAATTTATGACAAACTGATTCACTGTATTACACATTTGTTCAGCGAGCTGAAGAAAAGTATATTGTTCCTGCTGCCCATTGCAGTGGGTATGGTGGTGGCCGTGGCAGGCAGCTCTTTCGGCCTTACGTATCTCTTTGAACATTTTCCCATTCAGACCAATCTGTTGTTTATCGGATTGATTCTGGGCGGTCTCCCTGCTGTCTGGAAGAAAGTGAAGGGGAAGGGCGTGAAGGTGGGGCCCCTTGCCGCCTGCATCTTTTTCTTCGCGCTGGTGGTAGGGATGGCCGCCATGGGTGAGACAGAAGGTCAGGCGGCGGATTTGTCTTTCAGTCTGGTCAATGCGGTGACGCTGGTGGGTGTGGGGATTATTACTTCCGCCACTATGGTAATTCCCGGTGTCAGCGGTTCCATGGTTTTGATGCTGATGGGCTTTTACTATCCGGTACTGAATGCGGTGAAGGATTTCTTTACGGCCCTTGCCGCTTTTGACATGGATGGGATTCTCACCGGCTGCGGGATTCTGATTCCCTTTGGTATCGGTGTGGTGGCAGGAATTTTCGGCATTGCGAAGCTGGTGGAGATTATTTTCGAGAAGTTTCCGCTGTATGCTTACTGGGCTATAATCGGGCTGATTGTGTCTTCACCTATTGCGATTCTGCTGATGGGAAGCTTCCCGGCTCTGACTGTGGTGAGCTTCCTCACGGGGGTGCTTGCGCTGGCGGCAGGGATTGCCATTGCCATGAAGCTGGGTGAGTGACGCCGGCGGATGGAGCGGGCTGTTCGGAAAAGGAACGGAGTAGAAAGAAAATAAATCAGAATAGAAGAATTGGGGGCGAACACGGAGATGTATCAGGATTTTGCAGGGGTTTACGATGGACTGATGGATAACGTCCCCTATGAACAGTGGGCGGAGCGCCTTGATATGCTGATTCGGAAGTACGGTGTGTCAAAGCCGGAGCGGGATGCGGAAGGCGTGCTGGATTCCGAGAAAAATCTGGTGTTGGACCTGGGCTGCGGTACGGGGACGCTGACGGAGCTTCTGTATCGGAAGGGATACGATATGATGGGCGTGGATGTCTCCGGGGACATGCTGAATATCGCCATGGAGAAGAAGGAAAAAAGTGGTTCGGAAATCCTCTATCTGCAGCAGGACATGCGGGAACTGGAGCTGTACAGCACGGTGGGCACCGTGTTCTGTGTGTGCGATTCGCTGAATTATATTCTGGAGGAGGAAGAGCTGGCGGAAGTATTTTCTCTGGTGAATAATTACCTCTTTCCCGGCGGTGTCTTTATTTTTGATTTTAACACGGTATATAAATACCGGGAAGTCATCGGGAACACTACCATTGCGGAGAATCGGGAGGACTGCAGCTTTATCTGGGAGAATTTCTATGACCCGGAGGAGGAAATGAACGAGTACGATCTGACGGTATTTGTCAGGGAAGAGGGAGAGCATTTCCGGAGGTTTGCGGAGACCCATTTTCAGCGGGGCTACACAGCGGAACAGATGACCCGCCTGGTAAGTCAGGCCGGTATGGCCGTGGTGGAGGTCCTGGATGCGGATACGGGCCAGGCTGTCACAGAGCAGAGTGAGCGTGTGTATGTGGTGGCCCGGGAGCAGGGCAAGACAGCCCAGTAGTTTCATTGCCTGTTGTGCGGAGACGAGAGGTAAGCATGACGGGGCTCTGGATCATTATAATGTGTGATTCTCAGAGGAAGAATGTTGTAATCGTCCCAAAGCAGATTTCGTGGCTGAGAGAAGAACTTCGGTAACAGTTCAATGATGTCTGAGCGGTTACGAATTTTTCCAAAAGCAGAACAGAAGCGAGACATATAAGGAAAGAAGGCAGAATATGACGGATTACATTGCGCGCGCCACCGCGGCGGAGGCGCAGATTCGCGCCTTCGCCTGCACGGCAAAAGGCGTGGTGGAGAAGGCGCGACAGGCGCATAATACAAGCCCGGTGGTCACGGCGGCTCTGGGACGCCTGCTGTGCGGCGGGGCCATGATGGGGAGTATGCTGAAAGGGGAAAACGATCTGCTCACCCTGCAGATTAAGGGAGACGGTCCTATGCAGGGGCTGATGGTAACCGCGGATTCCCAGGGAAATGTGAAGGGATACGCCAATGTGCCGGACGTGATTCTTCCGGCCAGCTTACAGGGGAAGCTGGATGTGGGCACAGCCGTGGGCAGCGGTACCCTGAGGGTCATAAAGGATATGGGATTAAAAGAACCATACATTGGGCAGACTTTACTTCAGACAGGTGAAATAGCGGAAGATCTGACGTACTATTTTGCCACCTCCGAGCAGGTGCCCTCCTCCGTGGGGCTGGGAGTGCTGATGGAGCGGGGGAATACGGTGAAACAGGCCGGAGGCTTTATCGTGCAGTTGATGCCTTTTGCGGAGGAGTCGGTGATTGCCAGACTGGAAGAGAACCTGAGCCGGATTACTTCTGTGACGGCCATGCTGGATCAGGGGAAGACGCCGGAGCAGATGCTGGAATGCATTCTGGAAGGCCTGGACTGTGAGATAACGGAGACGGGCCCTGTGGCTTTTACCTGCAACTGTGACAGAAGCCGGATTGAAAAGGTACTGATCAGTCTGGGAAAGCAGGAGATACAGGACATGATTGAGGAGGGACAGGAGATTGAGGTAAACTGCCATTTCTGCAACAAACAGTACAAGTTCAGCGTGGAAGAGCTGAAACAGCTGTATCACAGAAGTAAATAAAGCAGGCAAACGGGGACGGCGGAAATATGGTCTGGCTTTGCTGATATCACAGGGGAAGATGTTCGGACTGAAGTACCGAATAAAACCAACATCAGAACGTGGAAATAGATATGGTGCGAAGGATAGGTACACATAGCACAAAGGGCAAAAAGCCTAGAGGACCTGCAAAACAGAACGAGAGACACAAATAAACAGAGCGAAGAACATACGCATTCAGGAGTGCAAACAGGAGGACTATGAAGCAGGGATTTATCAAAGTGGCGGCGGTGACGCCGAAGATCAGGGTGGCGGACCCTGCATATAATGCGCGGATAATCTGCGAGAGAATGGAAGAGGCCTGCGGCGCAGGCGCGAAGATTATCGTCTTCCCGGAATTGTGCATCACCGGCTATACCTGCGGAGATCTGTTTCTGCAGCAGCTTTTGCTGGAGGAGGCCGCCAGGCAGCTTCTGGAGATTGCGGCGCATACGAAAGAGATGGATGCGCTGGTTATGGTGGGACTGCCGATGGAGCGGGAAGGCAGACTTTACAATGTGGCAGCCACGCTCTGGAGGGGTGAGATTCTGGGATTTGTTCCGAAGGCAAATATTCCTTCCTATGCGGAATTTTATGAAGGGCGCCATTTTACCGGCGGCAACAGAGAACCTGTCCCATTTTCCTTCGGAGGGAAAATGATTCCCTTCGGGACCAATATATTGTTTGCATGCGAAACCATGCACGGACTTACGGTAGGATGTGAAATCTGCGAGGATTTGTGGGTGGCCGATTCCCCGGGAAAGGACCATGCCATGAAGGGAGCCACTGTGATAGTGAACCTTTCCGCCTCCAATGAGACCATAGGAAAGGACGAGTACAGGGAATTGCTGGTAAAGTCTTCCAGCGCGCGGCTGATCTGCGGCTATGTCTACACTTCCGCAGGAGAGGGAGAGTCCACTCAGGATCTGGTGTTCGGCGGACACAATCTGATTGCGGAAAACGGGATTGTGCTTGCCCAGGTGAAGAACTTCGGATGCGAGACGATTTACAGCGACCTTGATATAGAGAGAATTCTTTCGGACAGAAGGCGCATGGGGACATTTGGGCAGGAACCCCGGGAGGCCTATGTGAAAGTGCCATTTCGGCTGGAGGTGACGGAAACCCGGCTGGACCGTACGTTTGCGCCGCAGCCATTTGTGCCGGGCAACCTGGAGGAGAGAAACAGACGCTGCGAAGAAATTCTATCCATTCAGTCTTATGGATTGAAAAAAAGATTTGAACATACGGGACTTCACAGAGCGGTAATCGGTGTGTCAGGAGGACTGGACTCCACGCTGGCGTTGCTGGTCACTGTCCGGACCTTTGACCTGCTGGGACTTGACAGGAAAGGCATTTCAGCCGTGACCATGCCCTGCTTCGGCACAACGGACCGGACCTGGGAGAATGCCTGCAGGCTGGCAAACACGTTGGGCGTGACATTGGAGGAAGTGGATATCAGAGAGGCGGTTCAGGTTCATTTCCGCGATATCGGACAGGACAGCTCCAATCACGATGTGACATATGAGAACGGGCAGGCCAGAGAGCGTACGCAGGTATTGATGGATCTGGCAAATCAGTGCGGCGGCCTGGTCATCGGGACAGGAGATATGTCGGAGCTTGCACTGGGATGGGCCACCTATAACGGAGACCATATGTCCATGTACGGCGTCAATGCCGGCGTACCGAAGACATTGGTGCGCCATCTGGTCAGATATTACGCGGATACCTGCGGCAATGAGGAGCTGGAAGCAGTTCTCGCCGATGTGCTGGATACCCCGGTAAGCCCGGAGCTTCTGCCGCCTGTGGACGGAGTGATTTCTCAGAAGACCGAAGACCTCGTGGGGCCTTATGAGCTGCATGACTTCTTCCTGTACTATATGCTGCGCTGCGGTTTCCCGCCGGCGAAGGTGTACCGGGTGGCAAAGCAGGCTTTTGCAGGCCAATACGAGGAGAAAGTGATTCTGAAATGGCTGAAAACCTTTTACAGACGCTTCTTTTCCCAGCAGTTCAAACGTTCCTGTCTGCCGGACGGGCCGAAAGTGGGAAGCGTGGCGCTGTCCCCCAGAGGAGATCTGCGCATGCCCTCCGATGCCTGCGTACAGCTTTGGATGGCGGAGCTGGAGCGTCTGTGAATGAAAGGGCCAGGAACTGCGAATGAGGGAACCTGAGTGCCTGTGGATGGAAGAACCTGAGGGGCTGCGGAAGGAAGTATCTGAGCGTCTGTGGATGAGGGAGCCTGGAGGCTACAGAAGGAAGAAGGAAGAGTCAGGCGTCTGTAGGGAGCCTGAGAGGCTACAGAAGGAAGAGTCAGGCGTCTGTAGGGAACTTGAGAGGCTGTGGAAGGAAGAGTCAGGCGTCTGCTGGGAGCCTGAGAGGTTGTAGAAGGAAGAGTCAGGCGTCTGTAGGGAACCTGAGAGGTTGTGGAAAGAAGAATCTGGGCGTTTGTGGATGAGAGGGAGTCTGAGAGGTTGCGAATGGAAGTGATTGAAAGCCTGAAAAACTGAGGATGGGAATCGTTCAGAGGTGAGTCCACGACCGGATGTACCGTGGAAAATGTTTTCTTTAAGGGAATACGAGATAAAAAGGGGTTGTGAGACTACAACCCCCTTTTCTTTGTAGTTTACAAATTTTGCGTCCCAAGTATTTTATGATCGGAAATGAAAATTTCTGCAGAGCTTTCCCCGTACAGGAATATGAAATTACTCCTGCTGAGAGGATACTGCTGCTTTATCCAGGGAATTCTGAATTGCCTGCAGTAACACAAGAGAAGTATATTTACTGTCGGAAGTATAGGTAATGTGATCCAATGACTGCTGGTCATAGACCTGTTCGCAGATGGAATCAAAGGTGGGCTGGAGCAGTGGGTACATGGTGGTGACGGCATCGTTCAGATTTACCATACGTATGGAGGTAATGGAATTCTTATCCACGATGACCTCCACATCGATAGACTGGGTGCCAAGTACCAGCTCTGTGGTGTAAATGCCAGGTATGTATAAAGAGGCGGTCTCCGTGATATCCGGCTCCTGACTGGGTGCTCCCTCTTTGTCCTTATCCGGCAGGAACATCATAATCAGCAGAACGACAAACAGGATTCCCAGAACGGCGAATATTCCGGTATAAATCAGCTCTTTCATGTGAAGTACGACAATTTTTGTTTTAGCACTCATCCCTAATCCCCTTAAGCTTTTATCTTGTCACTTTTTCTTTATAATAGATATGTGGGGAGACGGGGAAATATTCGTGTTTAATCCGCAATAATCCAGGTATAGATGAGTATAAGTAATTATAATAATTTACTGATCTGTTCATCGTTCCAGTCAGGGTGTTCCTTTAATGTATTACATATCCGGACGATAAGAGTAAGATCTTCCTCCAGCATATCCGCAATTTCCTCCGGGGACATATTTCTGGCGACTTTCTTCCGAACCAGACTGATGATTTTTCGAAGTTCGCCCTGAACCTGTCCCCTGGCTTCGCCCTCAGCCCGTCCCCTGGCTTCGCCGATCGCTTCGCCCTCAGCCCGTTCGTCTTCAAACGCTTTGATGATGTTATATTTAAATGCCATATCATCCTCTCCTTTTCCTGCCCAGTTCAGGATTTCCTCCACCACTGCCGCCTTATTCCCA
>JAAWLQ010000169.1 GCA_022797995.1 Lachnospiraceae bacterium | reverse complement strand
TCCGCACAGTGCCAGGGCGTCCTGCCGCCGTCAAAGTTCATGTCCAGGTTGAACAGGTAGGACCATACGCCGCCGTTGCAGCTGGCCCTGGCTCTGATGTAGTCGATTTCCGGCGCCCGGAACGTGAAATCCATGGTCATGATGTCCACCGGATTGCGCTCCGGGTAAGCCTTCCGGAACAGGTCCAGCAGATCTCCGGCTTCTTCCTTTCCCACTTCAGCTTCAATATACGCAGCTCCTTCCTCTCTCGTCATCTCCGCCTTCTTGTAGGGTGTGGGAGCAAAGGAACCGAACTCTCCGAACACACTGCCCACCATCAAAGGAATATGCTCCGTCTCCCTGCGGAATCCATTGGTCACAGGCTCTCCCAGGTAGAAAGCATTTTTATAAGGCGTTCCCCCCACATACTCTCCCGCTTTCCTCAGCGCAGGCTTCACCTTATTGTAGGCCGCCGCCAAAGCGTCATAGGGTACCGTTTCCAGCGCCTTCACATCCTCCACCTTCAGTTCTTCCATTAAGGCCAGGCCCAGCTTCTCGCCGCTTCCCGTGCAGTCTGCCAGGGCCCCGCCGATGACGCCGCTCATGTTGATACCTTTGGCAAACAGGCCGTCCGCCGCCGGTGTCTGGAGCAAGGTGGTCACTTTGGCACCGCCGCCCGACTGTCCGAAAATGGTTACATTTTCCCGGTCTCCGCCAAAGCTTTCGATGTTCTCATGAATCCATTTCAGGGCCGCCACCAGATCGTCTGTCCCGGCGTTGCCTGAATTGGCATACTCCTCTCCGAAGGGAGACAGATCACAGTAGCCCAGGATGTTCAGCCTGTGATTCACGGACACTACCACCACCTGTCCCAGCTTACACATGTTCTCGCCCTCATAGGCAATCTGCTCTATGGCGGATCCCATGTGGAATCCGCCTCCATGGAGCCATACCATCACAGGCCGCTTCTCCCCGTCCAGCCCCGGACTCCAGATGTTCAGATTCTGGCAGTCCTCGTTCATGACCCAGAACCGGTGCGGCACCAACAGCTCGCCGCCGGGCTTGCCCAGCTCCAAAAGTGGGCATACATAGCCGTAGTTCGTGGCCTGGAATACGCCCTTCCAGGGCTCCACCGGCTCCGGCGCATGAAAGCGCTTCGCCTTAGCGTATGGAATTCCCTTGAAAATGTACATATCGTCATAGAAATACCCCCGCACCTTTCCCCTGTCGGTATCCACCACAGCTGTCTGCTCGTCATAGATGAATTTTTTCTCCATAAGTCACTGCCTCCGCCTCTTTTTATTTCTTCTGCCTTTTATTTCAGCTCTGCAAAAGTTTATCCTGTCACTCCTCCTGAGCCGCCTTCATGGCCCTGTACTGCTCTTCCATCGACTCTTCCAGCACAAGGCACGCCTTCTGAATCTCCATGCCGCCCTGACCAAAGTAGAATTTCAGGAAGGTGGTATTATGGAAAGAAGGACTCAGCCGGATTTCCTCCGTCCTCCACTCCCGGTCTTCTCCTGTGAGAGAAATTGTCCTCACGATCTGCTTATCCTGAGACAGTGTGAGCGGAATCTGTGCCAGGCTTCCCTGATCCTTCACTCTGCAGACCAGATCCAGCCTGTAAACACCCCTTTCCTTTATATTCAATTCGAAGGTCACACTGCTTCCTCTCCCTGTGTCAATCTCCTCCACAGGCAGGCTGCAGCCTGTCTCTGCAACCGAAATCCGCACCAGTTCTCCGAAGGATTCCATCTCCCTGGCGGCAACGGCAGCAAGCTGTCTGTCCAGCTCACTCTCCCTGCCCTCCATCCGCTGATAAGCGGGCGTCCGGAGCAGGTATCTGCAGATATTCGCCGCACTGCGCAGATATTCGGCCCTTGTGACAGTTCCCTTCTCCAGGCTTCCCATAGAGTTATCCTTCTGCGAATTCTCACCTGCATTGGCCGTCACCATAAACAGATCGTTCTGGGCCCGCACCATAGCCGCTGTGTTCTCGACCTTACCTGCGTCGCCCTCGTCATTAGACTTCGCCCACCAGTCTGTCATCACAATACCGTCATAGCCCCACTCACCCCGGAGAATGGTGGTCAACATGTCATAGTTGCTCGCAGACCAGAATCCGTTGATGGGATTATAAGAAGTCATGATGGAATAAGCTCCGCCCTCTTTCACCGCAATCTCAAAGCCTTTCAGATACAGCTCCCGCAGCGCGCGCTCCGATACCACCGCCTCCACCTCATTGCGGCGGAATTCCTGACTGTTGCAGGCAAAATGCTTTATCGTGCCTGTGACATCATAACGCCCCATGGCCCGAAGCTGGGCGGCGGCCATTCTCCCTGTCACCAGCGGATCTTCGCTGAAATACTCAAAGTTGCGCCCGTTCAGAGGATTCCTGTGGAGATTGATGCCGGGCCCCAGCAGGGTATCAATCTTATTTTTCCGAAGCTCCAGTCCCTCCCACTCGAACAGCTCCTCTGACAGCGCTTCATGAAACGTGCTGGCAAGACAGGCTCCGTTGGGCATGGCAAAAGCAATGCTGCCGCAGTCCATGCGGATCCCGCTGGGACCGTCGGCACAGCAGGCCACCGGAATGCCGAAGCTCTGCAAACGCTTCGTGACACCGCCGAAAGCCCCCGCCGTTCCCGGCGTCACCTTCGGGGAACACATTCCCTCTCCCCGGACCATACAGCACAGGTCTTCGTCAGTGAGCTGGGCAAGGAATTCCTCCATACTCACCTTTCCCGCCTCCACATCCGACAGTCGATATCCCTTGTCCCCGGTGCAGACAGCCTCTTTCGGAAGCCTCTCTCTGCGCCTTTCCCCCGGTGCCTTCGTGCGCAGGGGAACCGCCTCATATCCTATGGTAAATCCCTCTTCCGAGGGCTGCGGCCGCATCCGTTCAAAGGCTGTCACCGGCGCGCAGGCCTCCTCCAGCTGCTCCACCACAATGGTTTCCTCCAGTGTGACACTGCCCACGGAAGGAGCGCTTCTCACATCTGTGCCCACATAAAACGCATAGGTCCCTGCCTCCAGTACCCAGCAGGATCTATGCCCGGTAACGCCGCTGTCGTCATAGGATACAAAAGTATCCCTGGGAACAGCGATCTCCAGAACCTGACTCTCCCCGGGGGCAAGCTCCTTTGTCTTCCCAAATCCGCACAGACTCCTGGCCGGCTTTCCCAACGCGCCCTGAGGCGCCTGACAGTAGACCTGGACCACTTCTTTTCCCGGGAAAGCGCCGGTATTGGCCACCTTTATTCTGAAAGTGACCTCGTCCCCCTCTTTGAAATTGTGGGTTTTCTCTGCCGCTCTCTTTCCCACCATCTCCGCTTCCAGTGCAAATGTGGTATAGGAGAGTCCGAACCCAAAGGGATACAGCACCTTATCTCTGGCAAAGGTCTCAAAATAGCGATACCCCACATAGATATCTTCCTGATAGAGATTCCGCCTCTCATCCCCATGGTTGCAGGTGGAAGGATAATCCGCAATATCCCTGGCAATGGTATCCGCCAGCTTTCCGGAGGGAGAGACTTTGCCGGAAAGCACATCCAGCACGCCGTTTCCGCCCTCCTGGCCTCCCTGCCACACATACAGCACGGCTGAGGGCTGATAGCGCTCCACCCATTTCATGTCAATGATATTCCCCACATTCAGCAGCACCACCGTGCGCCCAAAGCCGCCGCACACCAGACGCAGCATCTCCTCCTCGGCTTCGGTGAGCAGGTAGCTTCCCGGCTCGGCCTTATTGTCCTGGTCCTCCCCTGCTGTCCTGGCGAGAATAATGACAGCAGTGTGGGATTCTTTCGCGGCGTCCGCAACCAGCTCCTCCGTCAAAGGCATCTCCTTCTGGAACCAGGGCTCCCCGGCCCATCCTGCTCCCGCGTCAAAGGGGTTGTCCTTCAGCCACTCCTCATAAACGGCTTTCAGCTTTTCATTCAGCACAAAACTGCTTTCCTCCAGCGCCTCCCGGATGCCGGTGACATAGCTGGTGTTCACCATCCCCCCCGAGCCGGTGCCGCTTTTGTAGTAATTGAACTGCGCCCTGCCGAACAGGGCAATTTTCTCCCCGTCCTTCAGGGGAAGCACCCCTCCTTCATTGCGCAGCATGACGATTCCCTCCGCCGCCACGGCTCTGGCGGTTTCCGCATACCGTTTTGTGTCATAGATTTTTTCTTCCATTTTCCTCTCCCTTCTCTTTTTCCTGATTTCACAATTTTTTTCAAATGAACTGACCTGCTGTCAGGTTCCCCCGATGATTTTACAGTTATCCATCTGCCGGGGGTGAAATCTGGCAAAGCCTTCAGTCCTTCCTCCGCTTCAAAACAATAAGCAGCACTGCCGTCACCGCCACGGTCGCCACCACCATAATCACTGCCGTCACCACATCTCTACCGCCGGTCTTCGGCACGATTCGCTCCGTTCTCTGTCCTGTTCCCGGCAAATCCTCCGCCGGGTCAGGCGCCGGCTCTCTGTCCTTCTGTTCCTCCCCTTCCGGACCCGGTACCGGTTCTTCCTTCCGGTTCTCCCCTTCCGGAGAATTCCCCCTCTGAGGCCCGCCTTCCGGATACAACTCCTCATAGTCCGCCCCGGGCGCGTCGATACAGAACCACTTGTCCCTGTACCCATAAAAATATCCTACATGTCCCCATCGTCTTCCGTTTTCATCCGTATAAACACTCCGATAGACCGGATCATATTCCCCCGGATCTACAGGATTGGTAACAGAAATATACTCCTTCGCTCCCGGGTAGCTCCAAAAGAAAAATTCCTCGCCCTCATAGTTCTCCAGCTGGCCTTCCTGACTCACAATTTCTTCGGCATACTCCTCTACAAAGGAAATGCTGTCATAGACCACCTCCATGTACTCCATGGGCATCCAGCCACATTTCTCCGTGTAATTTTCATAAATACCCCACACAATACCGTCGCTGTCCTCATAGGTGAACCCTATCCTCACCTGATAGCCGTTCTCCCATGTCTCCACCACCTCCGCCGACTCGGGACTTTTGTAGACATAAACCACCCCGTCCGGCCCATTTGCCGTATACTGACGACCCACATAAGTACATTCCTCTCTGTGCCTCTCATAAAAGGAATCCTCCATAGGCTCCCAGATGACATCGGCCTTTACCGGCAGAGCGCACAGCATACAACAGAGCAATCCTGCCACAATACCATATCGTTTTCTCATTTCCACCTCCCTAGGTACTCCCCTCGCGTCAGTCAATATTCTGTCACAATTCCTTCTTCTTTTTTAAATCGGTCCGGCCTGTTTGTTGTCCGCTCTACAGACATTTGCAGCCACTCGTCCTGCTGCCGCCCCGGCTGATTCATGACAGTAAATTTTTCGTGAAGCCATCCTCTATTGGCTGCGGAGCAATTTGCTTCTGAATCAGCCGGAATTCCAAAACACGGTAACAGTTCAGACAGGGCACTGAACTGTTATAAAACACAATACGCCGCAGACTCCCGCTCTCAGCCCGAAAGCAGGATTCCCAACAGCCAGGAACATACATTGGCCGTCACAGCCATCAAAACGGGCCTTCTCATCCGCCACTCCTCCTTTTCGGCAAAGCTGCAATACACCCGGGCCTCCACGATCACCACCGCCGCTTCCACCGCCAGCTGTACCGGCCGGTAAAATGCCGGCTGCAGAAAGAGTCGTCCCAGCCGGCACAGCAGCACAGCCGGCGGATTGGTCAGCACATTTACCAGAATGACCAGGAGCAGAATATTGGCCCGCTTTGACCGTGTAGGCCGTGTATCCGTCCGGTCAGGTGAGAAAGGCCCGGATGCATCCGGCAGGTGTCCCCTCCTGGAATTTATACAGAGGAACCACTGAAGCGGGAATATCACCGCAAGCTCCGTCACCAATGTCAGTGCCAGGGAGCCACAGAACATCTTCATCAGATAGCCGTTCATTTTCTCCTCCTCATTCCCAACGCTAACAGCAGCAACGAAAGCACGCTTCCCGCACATCCCACCAGATTCCCCGCCTGACTCCCCATCCCGGGCAGGAGACCGAAATACCCGAGCAGAAATCCCAGGAACAGGCCAAATGTCAGACAGCCGAAAGCAAATCCGGGCAGCTTCGGCATACTTTCAATCATCCAGTACAGAGTCACCGGCATTGTCATGTTAAATAGAAATACCGCCGCCAGCCCTGCCGGCATGAAAGAAGAAAATAAATACCCAATCGCCGCCAGCGTCAGGGAACCCACCGTGGTTTTCAGGGGTCCGTATCTCGCCGAGGAAAATCCGCCCGCCACTTTTCCTCCCACCAAGGCAAACACTGTGAGCGTTCCCGCCAGAATTCCTGTCTTCCAGGGAAAGCTTACCGCCATCCCGATGTAGGAACGAAGGATGACCACCGCCAGGCAGCAGATTGCCGGCCCCATAGCATCTGCGACAGTTACACCAGACTGCCGACCGGCCTCCCTGCATTCCTGTGCACTGTCGAATGCCTGTCCGCACAATTCTTCTGCCTCCACCCTGACGTTTTCCGCCTCTGAAATGCCGACAGCTGCAGGCTTGCTTTCTTCCTCCTCTAAAATGCTGACAGCTGCAGACCGGTCTTCTTCCTCCCCTGAAATACCGACGACTGCAGAGCGGCCTTCTTCCTCCCCTGAAATGCCAATGGCTGCAGGCTTGCCTTCTTCCTCCTTCGAAATACCAGCCGTCGCTCTACCATGCTTCCGAAGATATGCCCCCAGGCACAAAAGCACCATCACAAGGCTCACCCAGGGATACCAGCGCCTCCAAAATCCTGCCTTTGCAATCAGAGTTCCCAGATAAAGCCCCAGCGCACCGGGTGCCACAAATACACCCAATTCTCTGCCCAGCCGATTCTTCGCACGGTCTTCCAGAATGGTTCCAACGCCCCCGCCCACATGGAACAGCGCGTTTCCGATTCCCAGAAGTACCGGATGAACCAGGGCTCCCACAATGGTACATACAACCCCCGCCGCTGCCGTCAGGAAGGCCGGATCTGGCTGTCCTGTCGGTCCTCTCTGCCCTTTGTTCCCCTCTGCCATTCGCTCACTCATCCTATCCAGCAGGAGACCAAAAGGCATCTGCAATGCAAACGCACAGAAGTTGTACCATAATATATGAAAATATCCCTCTTCCCGGGGAAGGAACCTGCCGAACATGGCCAGTGCACACACGCCGTCTACCAGCAAATGCAGAACCGTGTATAAAGCTGTCATCTCCTGTCTCCTTCTTCCGTCATCTCCTGTATATAACGACTTTGCGGCCTTTTTGTTTCGTCTGTCCGGTTCCGAAATGTAACTGTTCCATAACCCGCCAAAACCAGTATCATTCTCCGGCCGAGCCGATCCTTCCTGCCAATTTCGTGCCCTGTCTGAATGTTATGCGTCTCCGGAACTTCAGAAACGGCAAACTCAGCCGATATAATATATAATAAGTCACGTTTCCCGCCCATTGTCGGGGGAGCCCATATAGAATTTACAGCAGGACTGTAAATTCGGAAAAGGAGCAGCAGATATGAACGATATGACTGGGCTTTTACATTCCATGGAAAACACCTTGAAGCTGCAGAACCGCGCCAGAGCAGAGCAAAGAGCGCAGAAAGCAGAGCAGGAAAAGAAAGAATTCCAGGAAAAACTCATGCGTGCCGCCGTAAACAAAATGGAGCTGGAAGGAAAAGCTTCAAAAGTCAAGGGTGCAGATGACGCCGTGTGCAGAGATCAACTCATAGCTATGATGATGTGACTGTTCTTTTTCATTTTGCATATTACGCCAGCTGATATACCCTTTCCCTGGTCAGCTCCGCCGCCTTCAACGACCGGTCCATGGACTGCGCGCTTCCGCCTGCAGTCCCCTGCCCGGCGGCATCCACCTTGGCATCCTTCCAGCTAATCCACTCCCGTTCCTGCGTCCGCAACTTCTCCATAGCAATCCTTTCCGCAAGGCTCTACTCCTGATACTGATTGCTGGAAAACCCATCCCCGGTCGTAGCATTATATAAACCAAAAAAGGGAAGCTCTTCCTTTCCGTTCTCTTCCAAGCCATATGATATCATCCATCCCAGATACGATTCCGGCAAATCAGCCAGTCTTGCACCCGGAAGATACAGATAAAATTCCTCCCCGCCTGCCAGTCCATTTGCAATGGAATAGATTTGGCGCACGCCGTCTACGATTTCCTCTTTCTCCGGCTCCTGCTCATAGGAGAGGGAAGACAGCTTCATTTTGTAAGTATAGGAATCCACCTTCTCCAACTCTCCAAAATT
>JAAWLQ010000168.1 GCA_022797995.1 Lachnospiraceae bacterium | reverse complement strand
GGGAGTTTTTTACCGGGCTGGACGGCCTGGAGCCGGAGCATTTTTCCTCGCCCCTGTTGGGCAGGGCCTACGGGCTGCTGCGGGAGCGGTGGCGGGCGGCATCGGCAGAATCCCGTGCAGGAATTCATTCCTGTAGAAAGCCAGGAACAGAAACTGCTCCGACACATCGCCCGTTCCCATAGCCGCCTTATACTGCTCCGCCGCACAGAATATCAGCACAATCTGCACGGAAAACAATACTGTCAGACACAGGGCGCAATATGCCGTTCTGATGAAAAAACGCCGCCCTTGGGAAATCTTAAGCCTCATCAGAGTATACCGGCCTTTTTCTTCCGTCTGTCTCACGGTTCGAACCAGAATCAGTAAAATCATCCCCAGCGCCGCCATAAAAAACATGGAGGTCAAACCGGCATTTACCAGTTCTTCCAGAGACCCCGGCCGCCCGTCTCCCCCCAGAATCCGGTAAAAGAAAAGACTCTCCCCCAGTGCCATCAGGCACAGGACGGCCAGTATTTTATAAAAGCTGCTCCGGGAAAGCAGCGCCCACACAGCCCACCACGCTCTGCCTTTTTGCATTTTACTTTCATTTCCTGTCATTTCCCGCCTCCCATATCTCTTCCGCCAGTGCCCAGGCTTCCTCTCTGGACACGCCCAGCTGCTTCATGGCCTTCACCCAGGCGCCGGTATCCCCCAGAAGCTGTTCCCGTCGAATCCGCTCCACCGTCTGGGCGTCCACGCAGGTGTAGCTTTTGGCGCCGGAACGGGATGTCATAATCCCTTCCTCCTCCAGTATGTGATAGGCTTTCTGAATGGTATTGGGATTCACCCCCAGCAGGGAGGACAGCGCCCGTCTGGAGGGAACCTCTTCCCTGTTCCCTATGCCGCCGGAGGCAATCCCCTGCTTGATATAACGGATAATCTGCAGGTAAACCGGCCCGCTGTCTTCCAGAATAAACTCATTAAATGATATCATATGTCACGCTCCAACCGTATTAGTCAGGTAACACAGTTTCCATAACCGTATTATATAACTAATACAGTTTTCCTGTCAAGAGATTTACTTGCATTTCCTTTGGAAATGTTGTATATTGGTAACAATTCAGGCGCTCCGCCCACAAAGTCAAAATAGTGTTCTTTTACATTTTGTGAGACTTAAGGCAAAAATAACCTGAAATTACATTATATACGGAGGATTCCTGTCAATGAAAGAAAAAGTAGTTCTGGCTTATTCCGGCGGTCTGGATACCACCGCCATCATTCCCTGGTTAAAGGAAAATTTTGATTATGAAGTCATCTGTGTCTGCGTGGACTGTGGACAGGAAGAGGAACTGGACGGTCTGGAGGAGAGAGCCAAAGCCTGCGGCGCCTCCAAGCTTTACATTGAAAATGTGATAGACGAATTCTGCGACGAATACATTGTTCCCTGTGTACAGGCCAATGCCGTCTATGAGAACAAATACCTTCTGGGCACTTCCATGGCCAGACCTCTCATCGCCAAAAAGCTGGTGGAGATCGCAAGAAAAGAAGGTGCTGCCGCCATCTGTCACGGCGCTACCGGCAAGGGCAACGACCAGATTCGTTTCGAGCTGGGCATCAAGGCTCTGGCACCCGACCTTAAGATTATCGCCGCGTGGAGAAATGACAAGTGGACCATGGATTCCCGGGAATCTGAGATTGAGTACTGCAAGGCACATGGCATTCACCTGCCTTTTTCCGCGGATTCCTCCTACAGCCGGGACCGCAATATCTGGCATATCAGCCATGAAGGCCTGGAGCTGGAGAATCCTGCCAACGAGCCCAATTACGAGCATCTCCTGGTGCTGGGTGTCACCCCTGAAAAGGCTCCCGAAGAGGGCGAGTATGTGACCATGACTTTTGAGAAGGGCGTTCCCACTTCGGTAAACGGCAAGGCGATGAAGGTTTCCGACATTATCCGCACCCTGAACGAAATGGGCGGCAGACACGGCATCGGTATCATCGACATTGTGGAGAACCGCGTGGTGGGCATGAAATCCCGGGGCGTGTACGAGACTCCCGGCGGAACCATTCTCATGGAGGCCCATCAGCAGCTGGAGGAGCTTATCCTCGACAGAGACACTTACGCGCTGAAGAAAGAGATGGGAAGCCGTTTCGCCAGCCTTGTCTATGAGGGAAAATGGTTTACCCCCTTACGTCTGGCAGAACAGGCCTTCATCCAGGAGACCCAGAAATATGTCACCGGGGAAGTGAAATTCAGACTTTACAAGGGAAATATCATAAAGGCAGGCACCACCTCTCCTTATTCCCTGTACAACGAAAGCATTGCCTCCTTCACCACCGGCGACCTGTATGACCATCATGACGCGGAAGGATTCATCAATCTGTTCGGACTTTCCTGTAAGGTAAGGGCCATGAAAATGCAGGAGCAAAATGAGAATCTGTTCTGACATGGGATGCAATTTTCCGTTTTAGAAGAAAGCAGGATAGAAATGCCGTTCCAGATACTGTTCGCTTACTTTCTTATCGTAAATATCATCGGTTTTTCCCAGATGGGAATCGATAAAAAAAGAGCTGTCCGAGGTGCCTGGCGCATCTCGGAAGCTTCTTTATTTCTCACCGCACTGCTGGGAGGTGCTCTGGGAAGTACCCTGGGCATGCACTACTTCCGCCACAAGACAAGACACTGGTACTTCCGATACGGCATGCCTGCCATTTTTGCGGCGGAGCTTTTTCTGTTCTCTTTTATTCTTATCAGGCTGAGATGATTCTGCGTTACCAATGAGCTCTTTTGCTCATTGCGTGTGCATCATGTTACAGTTTACGGTAAGGCCATGACACACTCTCAGGTGGTCACAATCACACCGCCGTCATTGGCGTACATACTGCTGATCCCCCTTGTGTCCATGATAATGCATTCCTTAAAACCGACTTTCGCCAGAATCTGCTCTTTCACCTGCCGTGCTCTGTCCAGAGCATTGCAGTGTGTAATGATCAGTCTGCGTTCCCCGGCATTTTTAACTTCCGCAGCCGCCAGTTCCGCCAGTTTTCCCAGTGCCTTTTTCATTCCGATGGTCTGGCTGCGCTGGATGATCTCCCCTTTATCCGAGCCCATCACCGGCTTGATATTCAGTGTGGATGCCACCAAAGCCTTCACGCCGGACAGACGGCCGTTTTTGCGCAGAGTCTCCAGGTTATCCAGAACAAAGTAAGTGTGAATGCTGTCCCTGAAAGCCTCGATCTTCTCCACAATTTTCTCAAAAGAGAATCCTGCTTCCTCCAGTTCCATCAGCTTCAGCGCAATCTGCGTTTCGCCTCCGCTGGCCGACTCGGAATCAATCACATGAATCTGTTTCTTCCCATGCTTTTCGAGATACAGTTTCTTCCCAAGCTCCGCGCTGTTGTAGCTGCCGCTTAAGTGCGAAGAAAGGGTCACCGCATAGATATGCTCCGCGGAATCCTCATAGCTCTCCATGAAACGCTCCGGAGAAGGGCAGGAAGACCTGGGGCATTTGGGATATTCGGCCACCTTTTTCAGGAATTCCGCCTGGTCGAAATTCTCATCATCCATTCTGCAGTACTCTCCTACCTCCAGCCCCAGCGGCACTCTCTCAAAACGACTGTCCTGTTGCAGATTCTCCGGAAGTTCACAGCAGCTGTCCACTACAATCTTAAAACTCATATCAATATCCATTCCTTTCCACGGCCTGCTCTTTTTTCAAGGCTTTTATACCACTTCAGTCCCTTCCCGGAACTGTCAGCTTTTTCTCCCTGCAGGCACATCCGTTTTACCACATTTTTCGTCATCTGGTATGGAACATAATATTTTACGTCTTTTATTTCAACTCAATGTGGTTTTCATTACTATATATAATAGCACATATTACCCTTATATGTAAAGAGCAGAATGAATATTGATAAACAGAATAAACTCTGCTATAATAATTTTGCCGCGGAAAACGGCGGAAAGGATATCTTATGACCGCATTACAGATTACTTCCATGAAACAGTTTATGCATCAGCTTCTGATTTCGGATGCTTTCGAGCCCTTTTTGCTGGAGGAGGCCGTAATCGGCGGCGCCAGTACCTTTACCATTGACGGACATGTAAACCGGGAATTCTACGGCTCTGACGACAGCGTCGAGATCCTTTATGACCTCCGCCCCTGGAGCGAATTAAAAGGGCTGTGCTTTGACCTGATCAAAGGAAAGCACACCCCTCTGTTCTTTCGTTTTGTATTCCATCTGATGCCTGAGAAAGCCCAGGCCCTTCTGGAAAAAGAAAATTGCGACATCGACCCCTCTCAGGTAAAAGCGCTGGTGCTGAATGTCCGCTATGACGGCTCCAAAGCCGTCCTGACCACGGGAACCGCCTTTCATACCTTCCTTCTGTCCAAAGAACCGGATGTCATCTGGGACAGAGCGCTGAAAAAATATCTGAACGGCAAGGGGATTCTCTGGGAAGAAATCCAGTGACGCCTCAGCGCTGTAACAGTTCAGACAGGGCACTGAACTGTTACTCAACGTTTCATTTTGGACTTAAACACCAGACTTGCCAGATAGCCGAAGATCAGCGCCGCGGCGGTGCCAACCGCCCCCGCCTTAAAGCCGCCGGCGAACAGGCCCAGCAGCCCCTGTTCATCCACAGCTTCCCGAACACCTTTCATCAGCACATTTCCAAAGCCCAGAAGCGGCACGCCGGCCCCGGCTCCCGCATATTCCTGAAATGGTTCGTACCATCCCAGAAAGCTGATGACTGCGCCTGTCACCACCAGCAACACCATAATGCGTCCGGGCATCATTTTGGTTTTCTCCATGAGAATCTGCACCAGAGCGCAGATAAGACCGCCCACCCAAAAAGCATTTACATAATCCATCATCTGACCTGCTCCTTTTCCTTACCCTGGAAATTGTGCGGAAGTAACCTCCGCACCTTTCCATTTCCTTATTGTCAGTATCCGTCAAATGATGAAAATTATACATAGATTCCCGTTCTTTTACAACGCCGCGATGACTTCCACCTCGCACAGCACATTTTTCGGCAGCGTCTTCACCGCCACACAGCTCCTGGCAGGCTTCTCCGTAAAGTACTTCGCATATACTTCGTTAAACGCGGCGAAATCACCCATATCCGCCAGGAAACAGGTGGTCTTTACCACGTTCTCATATGTGGTTCCGGCCTCTGCAAGCAGCGCGCCCACGTTCTTCATCACCAGCTCCGCCTGGGCGGAAATATCCTCCCCTTCCACATTCCCCGTGGCCGGATTGATAGGTATCTGGCCGGAGGCAAACAGCATTCCGTTTACAATGATTCCCTGTGAGTAAGGGCCGATAGCCGCAGGTGCTTTGTCTGTTGAAATTTTCCGTAACATAATTTTTCCTCTCTTTCTTTTATCCGTTCTGTAGATACGGCAGCTCAGGAAAGTTCCCGGGCCGCTGTTTATCTGCTTCTGTCCGGTTCCGGCTCGTCAAATTCCGCCGTCACATAAAAGCCTCTGTCATTCTCGATGACATCCGTCACAACACCTTCTCTGCTCTTCAGTCTGTACCGAAAGGGAATATTGGCAGACATGGCAAGCGCCGGGTCAATCACATAATAATAATTGCTGGGGAGCAGACCTTCCGTCACTGTGATCTTCTGACCTGCTTCCAGCAGACCCGGCCTCTCCATCTTGAATTCCATTTTCCTCAATGCTATCCTCGCCTCATTTCTTCCGGGTGGTGTTAGTTTATCCCACACTCTCAAGTACCACCCCGTGGGCAATTCCCGGTACGCTCATTCCTTCGTTAAAGCTTGTCTTGCTGAGCAGGGCGCCGGTAGGCATGAAAAGTACTTTTTTCCAGTTCCCCTCCTCCAGCTGCTTCAGCACATATGCGGACAGGGTGACGGCACTGCATCCGCAGCCGCTTCCTCCCGCGTGAGTATCCTGGGATTCCCCGTCAAATATCTCTATCCCGCAGTCCATATGCTGCTCGGAAATGTCAATCCCCCGCTCTTTCAGCAGGTCGATCAGCACCCGTTGTCCTACTTTTCCCAGATCACCCGTAATGATCCTGTCATATTCCTCCGGCGTGACGGCAAAATCGGTAAAATGCTGTTCCAGCGTATCCGCCGCGGCAGGCGCCATACACGCTCCCATATTCATGGAATCCCTCAGTCCGTAATCCACCACTTTTCCCACCGTCATCCCTGTGACAGCCGCTCTGGCCTTCCCGTTAATGCCCCTGGCTTCGCCGCCCAGTATAAAAGCACCGCTGCCCGTCACCGTCCATGTGGCCGAAAGGGGCCGCTGATTCCCATACTCCAGCGGAAACCGAAATTCCTTTTCCGCGCTGGCAAAATGACTGGAAGTCACACAGACACATTTATCCGCAAATCCGCCTGCAATGCTCATGGCTCCCAGAGTCAACGACTCCCCACAGGTAGAACAGGCTCCGTACACACCCAGAAGCGGTATCTGATACGTCGAGATGCCGAAAGAGGTAGCCATGGACTGTCCCAGCAGATCTCCTGCAAATACAAAGGAGATATCCTCCGGTCTGAGTCCTTCCTTGTCCAGAGCCAGACCCACCGCCTCTTTCTGAAGTTTGCTCTCCGCCTCTTCCCAGGTGGCGCATCCAAATAGGTCATCCTCGCCCACCTTGTCAAACAGCAGCCCCAGCGGTCCCTCGCCTTCCTTCGTTCCCACAATGCTGGCGCTGTTCAGAATATATACCGGCTGTGCCGGTTTCACACTGGCCTTTCCTTTTCTCTGATTCATAGATTTTCCTCCGAATTCGGTTATACTTCATAACCAGTATTTCCGTCGGAGAAAAATATATGCAAAAGCGATTTCTCTACTCTTCCGTCACCACATAGATCAGGCTGGTCACCACATACAGAATCTGACCGTCATATTCCACCCTGGACCAGCCGGAATCCGCGCTGTATCCCGTGCGATGGGCTTTTTCCTTATATTGCAGCTGACAGCTGACGCTTCCGTTGCCCTCCGAAGTGCTGGGTTCCGTCCGCAGATTGACATATTCCTTCGGGGAAATCCAGTCGTCACAGTCTTCAAAAAGTATCACCCTCCCGTCCTGTGTGCTGACTCGATTGGGATTGGAAGGCTGTACCTGAGTCTTATAATTCACATCAGCGGTCAGATATTGCGTCACCGCATACACTGTCTCACCGTTATATTCGATTTTCGACCACCCGGTGTCCGGGTTGACTCCCACCCGCCTCAGGACTTCTCCATTCTGAGACTGGGCCACAATGTTGCCGTCGTCCGCTGTGGAGGGAACAGAACGCAGATTGACCACATCCTTCGGGGTTACGGATTCTTCTGTGGCGCTGAATTCCATTGCCCCTGTTCCCTGCACAGGCTCTCTGTTCTCACCGTCCGTGATCTCCGCGGAAAAATCCCCCGACGCTTCCGACCCACCTCCGGCCTCCGAGGAAATCACCCCGTCGGTTCCAGTACCCGTTTCTCCTTCTCCGCCCGAAGGCTTCTCCGTTCCCTCTCCTCCGGCCGGGTCCGAGGTCCGGTCTCCCTCCGATTCACCGGAAGTCTCCGGCTTCCGGCCTTCCTCCGAAGCTCCCGCCGGATCAGATGCCTGTCCCGGTTCGCCGGTACCTGTGGAATCCGGCAGCTGTCCGGTTTCCCCTCCGGCATCTCCCTCCACAAGCTGACCCTGTCCGCCCTCCTCCGAACGGATCGGGTGGGTGAAATACCACAAAGCCGCACAGATAATCGCCGCCAGAACCACCATTCCCAGGAAAAGCGCGGCCTTTATCCACGGACCTAAGCCATCGTCTTCCTCCGGCTCCTCCTCGTCCTGCCACTCCTCATCTTCCTCGAAATCCAGTTCCTCGTAATCCTCTTGCTCATAATCGGTCACGCCCGGCGCTTCGTCATCAGGAGCCTGCTTCCGTCCCTTATCCCATTTTTTCATATGCCGCCTCCGTTACATTTCCTTCCGCCCGCACTACCCCTCGTATTTCTCACTCTGAGCACGAATCAGCTCCTCATCCTCAAAATAATTTATCTTCATGGCACTCTTTACTTCCGCCAGGGTCCGGGCTGCCGTCTCCCTTGCCGTCTCGCTGCCTTTTTTCAAAATCTCATATATTGCGGGAATATCCTTCTCCCATTCCTTCCTGCGGGTACGGATGGGCTCCAGCGTCTCCTGCATGATATTGTTCAGGAATTTCTTCACCTTCACATCTCCCAGGCCGCCCCTCTGATAATGAGCCTTCAGTTCGTCCAGATTGGCGTAATCCGGCAGATACCGCTGAAAATGCTCCTGCCTGCAGAAGGCGTCCAGATAGGTGAACACCGT
>JAAWLQ010000167.1 GCA_022797995.1 Lachnospiraceae bacterium | reverse complement strand
GTGGGCATATTGTGTATTTTAAGTTCAATGACAGTATTTGCCAGCGAACCGTCCGAGACGGCCGGGAATGTGCTGAATATCAGCTATGGTGACGGAAACGGAGAAATCAACGGTTCCCTGCGGATATTGCTGACGCTGACGCTGATAGCCATTGCGCCTACTCTTGTCATCATGATGACCTCCTTTACGCGTATTATTATCGTACTGCACTTTACCCGTGCGGCACTGAATACGCAGACGGCTCCGCCCAATCAGGTACTCATAGGGTTTGCTTTGATTCTTACCTTTTTTATCATGGAACCTACCATAGCGGAGATTAACGAGCAGGCTTATCAGCCTTATGAGGCCGGGGAGCTGAGTCTGGATGAGGCATTGGAGAAAGGCGTGGTTCCACTGAGGAAATTCATGTATCCGCAGACCCAGGTGAAGGACGTGGATCTGTTTATGGATATTGCGGGACAGAGCTGGGATGGGGAAAGCCTGGAGGACATTCCTTTTTCGGTGTTGTTGCCCAGCTTTATGCTCAGCGAGCTGCGGATGGCTTTTTGGATTGGATTTATTATCTATATTCCTTTTATTGTGATAGACATGGTGGTGGCATCCACGCTGATGAGTATGGGTATGATGATGCTGCCGCCCACAACGATTTCCATGCCCTTCAAGATATTGCTGTTTGTGCTTGCGGACGGCTGGAATCTGATTATAGGGCAGCTGGTGAAATCTTTTTATCAGTATTCAGGATGAATAAAGGGCGGATTTGACCGCCCGTGAGTCTGATATCGGCAGAAAGGAGCAGAAGATGACGGTTGATGTCGTAATGGATATTACGAGGCAGGCTTTGTTTCTAATTATCAAGGTATCCCTTCCGGTTTTGCTGGTATCCTTATGTGTGGGCCTGGCAGTGAGTATATTCCAGACGGTGACTTCCATTCAGGAACAGACGCTTACCTTTGTGCCGAAGATTATCTGTGTATTTCTTGCACTGGTATTGTTCGGCAACTGGATGATGAATTCCCTGGTGGAATTTATGAATGTCCTCTGGTCGGATTTCGGCATTTACGTGAACCGGTAGGGAGCCGTACAGGATGATAAATTACTCCTTTTCCATGTATGATTTGGAATATTTCCTTTTGATTCTGGTCAGAGTGGCCTGTTTCGTTCACGTGGCTCCTTTTTTCAGTCTGCGGAACACACCCTCCAGAGTGCGGGTTGGTATCAGCTTTTTTACCTCCGTCCTTCTGTATCAGGCGTTGACGCCCGGGGAGGCTGTGGTATACTCCACGCTTACGGAGTATACGATTATCGTGATGAAGGAAGCGATAGTGGGCCTGCTGATTGGATTTGCCGCAAGTATGTGTACTTCGATCGTGAATTTCGCAGGTTCCATTGCGGATATGGAGACAGGATTGTCCATGGTGACGCTGATGGATCCCACGTCCCGGGAGAGCACAAGTATTACAGGTGCGCTGTATCAGTATGTATTGATGCTGCTGATGATTACCACAGGTATGTACAGATATCTCTTCGGAGCGCTGGCGGATACCTTTATTCTGATTCCGGTCAATGGAGCGATCTTTCATACGGATTCTCTGGTGAAATCCGTGATTGACTTTTTTGGGAACTATGTTATTATCGGTTTTCGCATTATTCTGCCGATTTTCTGTGCCATATTGCTGTTGAACGCCGTCCTTGGCGTTCTGGCAAAGGTTGCGCCGCAGGTGAATATGTTTGCGGTAGGTATGCAGCTGAAAATTCTGGTGGGACTTTCCATTATTTTCTTCACGGCGGGGATGCTGCCGGGAATTGCTGACTTTGTGTTCGGTGAGATGAAGGAAATGATTGATTCCTTTGTGGAGGGCATGATATGATTCGTTATAATCTGCAGTTTTTTGCAAAGGAAGGCATGGGCGGAGAGAAGACGGAGCCGGCCACCCAGAAAAGACTGGAGGACGCCCGGAAGAAAGGACAGGTTGCGAAGAGCCGGGAGATTACCAACGGCCTGGAGCTGCTGGCCCTGTTCCTGATATTGAAGTTCTGGGTGGGGAACATAGGAATACAGTTTCTGGAGCTTTTTAACAATATCTACAGTAAGATTACGGATGTCACCGTGTTCTGGCAGGGGACGATGCCCCAGAGGGATGTGGGAATTCTGTTCCGGCAGATGCTCTTTCAGGTGCTGCTCATTGTGGCTCCCATATTTCTGATAGGTTTTCTGATTGCTTTTATTGCCGACCTGGCGCAGGTCAAGTGGAAACCGACCACGGAACCCATGCGCCCGAAATTCAGCAAGCTGAATCCGCTGAAGGGATTTAAGAAGATTCTGTCCGTGAATTCGCTGGTGGAACTGGTGAAATCCATTGCGAAGATCGGTGTGATTGCTTATATCTGTTACAGCTATCTGAAGGATAAATGGCCGATTCTGCTGAATCTCTACGATGTCACTCTGATGCAGGCCCTGGAGATAGTGGCGAAGACTGTCACCGATCTGGGCGTCCGGATTGCCATGCTCTACATGGTGATTGCCCTGGCTGATTACATTTATCAGAAGGTGAAATTCAAGAACGACATGAAGATGACCAAGCAGGAGATCAAGGAAGAGTTCAAGCAGCAGGAAGGTGATCCCCAGATAAAGGGTAAGATCAGGCAGAAGATGAGAGAGGCTTCCATGCGGCGTATGATGCAGGATCTGCCTCAGGCGGACGTGGTTATCACCAACCCCACCCACTATGCCGTGGCCATTAAGTACGAGCCGGAGGTTGCGGACGCACCCATCGTGATTGCAAAGGGTGAGGATCATCTGGCGGCCCGCATTAAGGAAGTTGCAAAAGAAAATAAAATTGAAATCGTGGAAAACAAACCCCTTGCCCGAATGCTGTACGCGAACGTGGATGTGGGTCAGGCGGTGCCGCCGGAGCTGTATCAGGCGGTGGCCGAGGTCCTTGCGTTTGTATATCATTTACAGGGGAAAATATAACATATATACTGAAAGCTTTCATATGGAATAGAAATCAAAGGGAAGGAGGAGCACAAGATGACAGCAAGACTGGCGAAGACAGATGCCATAGTGGCGATTTATGTTCTGGTGGCATTTATTATGCTGATTGTGCCGATTCCCGCGTTGCTTCTGGATGTGTTTATGGCTTTTAATATCGCCATCGGGTTTACTATACTGTTCGCCTGTATGTTCATCAAGGAAGTGCTGGATCTGTCCTATTTCCCAACCATACTGCTGTTTACTACCATTTTCAGAATTGCAATGAACGTCTCCTCCACAAGATATATTCTGACCGAAGGTACCGCAGGAAATGTGGTACTCACTTTTGGACAGTTTGTAGGCGGCGGCGATCTGATTGTAGGAGCCATTGTCTTCATCATTCTGATCATGATTCAGTTCCTGGTCATCAACAAGGGTTCCGAGCGTGTGGCTGAAGTAACCGCAAGGTTCACCCTGGATGCCATGCCGGGTAAACAGATGGCCATTGACGCCGACCTGAATACCGGCGCCATCGATGACAGGGAGGCGAAGGAGCGACGGGATAAGATTCAGCTGGAATCCAGCTTTTTCGGTTCCATGGACGGTGCCGTGAAATACGTTAAGGGAGATGCGGTGGCAGGTCTGCTGCTGACCACCATCAATCTGATCGGCGGAATAGCCATGGGCATGCTGCGCAATGGTATGGATGTCATGTCCGCTCTGGACAATTACGGTATTCTCACCATCGGTGACGGCCTGGTAAGCCAGATTCCTTCTCTGCTGATTTCCCTGTCAACCGGTATTCTGGTGACGAAGGGCAGCAAGGAGGCGGAATTCGGTCCGGCTATTATCCGGCAGCTGTTCGGGATACCGAAGGTTATGTATATGGTGGGCGGCACGCTGGTTTTTCTGGGGGTATTTACCGATCTGAACACGATTCTCTTCATGGGAATGGGGCTTCTGTTTATCGTGGGAGGCAGAATGATGGCCGGCAGTCTGGAGACTGCGGCAATTGAAAGCGAAGTGGACAGTGAGGAGGCTGCGGCGGAAGAAATCCGGCAGCCTGAAAATGTTGTCAGCCTGCTGCAGGTGGACCCAATAGAGCTGGAATTCGGATACGGCATTATACCGCTGGCCGATGTGAACCAGGGAGGAGACCTTCTGGACCGCGTGGTTATGATCAGGCGGCAGATTGCCGTGGAGCTTGGTACCGTGGTTCCCATCATTCGTCTGCGGGACAATATTCAGCTGAACCCCAACCAGTATATTATTAAGATAAAGGGAATTCAGATCAGCGAGGGAGAGATTCTGTTTGACCATTATATGGCCATGAATCCGGGGTATGTGGAAGAGGAGATTACCGGTATTCCCACCTTTGAACCTTCCTTCCATCTGCCGGCCATATGGATTACGGAGAATCAGAGAGAGAGGGCGGAAAGTCTCGGTTACACCGTGGTGGACCCGCCGTCGATTATTGCAACACATCTGACGGAAATCATACGGCAGCACATTGCCGAGCTGCTGACCAGACAGGATGTTCAGAACCTGATCAACAATATAAAGGAGACGAATCCCTCTCTGGTGGAGGAGCTGGTGCCCAAGCTTCTGGGACTGGGCGAAGTCCAGAAGGTACTGCAGAATCTCCTGCGGGAGGGGATATCCATTCGGGATCTGCTCACGATTATGGAGACGCTGGCGGACTATGCACCGGCCACAAGAGATACGGATATACTGACAGAGTATGTGAGACAGAGCCTGAAACGGGCGATTTCCACAAAATATTTCCCGCCCCATGAGACGACAAATGTGGTCACACTGGATCCGAAAGTGGAGCAGGAGATTATGGGAAGTGTAAAGCAGACGGAAAACGGAGCTTTCCTGAATCTGGACCCGAACAGATCGAGAGCGATTATCGATTCCGTGGGCAAGGAGGTTCAGAAGCTTGAAAATCTGGGGAAAAATCCTATTGTCATCACGTCTCCCATTGTGCGTATGTATTTTAAGAGACTGACCGAGGACTATTTCAGGGATTTGGTAGTGGTATCCTACAATGAGGTGGAGACTAACGTGGAATTACAATCGGTGGGGATGGTGACAGCATAAAATGATTATTAAGAAGTTTGTTGGGAAAACGGAAGAGGAAGCGGTGGAAGCTGCTAAAAAAGAGCTGGGCAGCGGTGCTGTTATCATGAACGTAAGACTTGTAAAACGCAGAGGACTTGCGGCACTGTTCGGCGGAAAGCGGACAGAGGTTACGGCTGCGCTGGAGGAAGAAAATGACATAGTGCGGAAAGCGCGGAGCGCCCCCACCTTTCAGGCCCAGGCGGGAGCGGAGGAAGAGCGGGGCCCGATTCAGACAGCGGCCCGGAATCCGGAGGGAGTACTATCCTCAGGGAACCGGTTTTCATCGGAAGAAAGTCAGGCGATTGAAAAGAAGCTGGACAGTCTCCAGCAGCTTCTGGTAGACCGTTTTCAACAGAGTGAAGAGGAGAGAAGGGATGCCAGAGGAGATGCGCCTGTGGCAGAGGAAGAGGGAGAAGAGGAAAGAGAAGAAATTACCGAACAGCAGCGTTTCATTCGACTATTATACAACACCATGCTGAGAAGCGAAGTGGACGAGAAATATGCCAATCAGATTGTGGACGACATAGACGTGGCGGGACAGCCCAATATGCCTCTGGACCGCATTCTGGCCAATGTGTATCAGAAAATGATACTGAAGTTTGGCCGGGCGGAAGGGATTACACCTGCCGGGGAAGGGCCAAAGATCATACTGTTTATGGGGCCCACGGGAGTGGGCAAGACCACTACCATAGCCAAAATAGCAGGCAGCTTTACGGTGGAGGAGAAGAAAAAAGTGGCGCTTCTGACTGCCGACACCTATCGAATAGCAGCGGCGGAACAGCTTCGCACCTATGCGAATATTCTGGAGATTCCTTTTCGGGTTCTCTATTCGGAAGAGGATGCGGCGGACGCGGTGCGGGAATTTCAGGCCTATGATTATATCTTTGTGGATACTGCGGGACATTCCCATAAAAATGCGGATCAGATGGGAAATACGGTGAAGCTTCTTGAGACATTGAAAGAGGCGGGAGAATGTCAGGCATTCCTGGTACTTTCCGCCACCACCAAATACCGTGATTTGCTGAAGATTGTCTCAAGCTATGAGGCATTTACGGATTTTCAGCTGATATTTACCAAGCTGGATGAGACTATAACCATGGGAAATCTGCTGAATATGAAGCTCTATATGGGGACTCCCATCGCGTTTGTGACGAACGGGCAGGATGTGCCAAATGATATAGAGGAGTTTAATCCGCAGAAAACTGTAAAGCAGATTTTGAGTACGAAACAGGAGAAACATTCTTAGGATTCAGGGACGAAGGAGGTAATTAATGGACCAGGCGGAGCAGTTACGAATTCTGAAGGCAGGTCAGCAGCAACCCAGATCACTGGCAAGGATTATTACCGTCACCAGCGGAAAGGGCGGAGTGGGCAAGTCCAATACCTCTATTAATCTGGCGATACAGTTCAGGAAGATGGGAAAACGGGTCATTATACTGGATGCGGATTTTGGCCTTGCAAATATAGAGATTATGTTTGGGGCAGTGCCGAAGCATAATTTATACGATTTGATTTATCAGGGAAAGAGCATTACTGATATTATTACATGGGGACCTATGGAGGTCGGATTTATCTCCGGCGGAAGTGGTATTGCAGGCATGTCCAACCTGAGCCGCGGATATCTGAGCTGCATTATTCAGAACCTGGCACAGCTGGACAGCATTGCCGATATCATTATTGTGGACACGGGAGCAGGCATTTCGGATGCGGTGCTGGAGTTTCTGGTTGCAAGCGGTGAGGTACTGCTTATTACCACGCCGGAACCCACTTCTATCACAGATTCCTACTCTCTGTTAAAGGCGCTGTACCGTCACAATAAGTTCAATGCGGAGACGACTAAAGTTAAGCTGATTGCCAATCGGGTGGAAAAAGAGAGCGAAGGTCAGATACTTTACGATAAACTGAACACAGTGGTGGAACGTTATCTGAAAGTGCCCATAATTTATCTGGGCTGTGTGCCGGAGGACTCTCAGCTGTCCAGGTCGGTGATGCAGCAGGTTCCTGTATCGCTGCACAATCCCAACGCGAAATCCGCGCTGGCTTATGAGCGTCTTGCGGCAAAGCTTCTGGACAGGGCGGAGGCGGAACGACAGCCCAGGCGGGGAATGGCCGCGTTTCTGTCTCACTTTATGGGCGGAAGACATTGAAAGGCAGATCGAAATCAAAACAGTCAGGCAAAATGAGTAAAGGCAGGTGGATGTTATGTTGTCAAAGTTTATATCGGAAGGGGACAAAATTGAGTTGCAGGCTGTTTCTCCCGGAGGTGGGGAGCCTGCGGCAGGAGCCGGGGGAAAGGTTTATCACAGTACGGTACATGAGATACAGTCTGAGGATACCGTCGAAATCACAATGCCGGTGGAGAAGACAAAGCTAATTTTGCTGCCGGTGGACAGTGAGTTTGAAATGATTTTTTATGCTACCAGCGGATTGTTCCAGTGTCTGGGCAGAATTATTGACCGCTACAAGAGCAACAATATGTATCTGCTGCTGGTGGAGATGACCAGTAATTTGAGAAAGTACCAGAGAAGAGAGTTCTATCGCCTGAGATGTGCGCTGGAGATGAGGGCCCGTCCGCTGGAAGAAGAGGAGATACAGACCATAGAGAACAGGCAGCCCTTTGCTCTGCAGAAAGGGCTTCCCCTGAAGGAGAGCATAATCGTGGACATCAGCGGAGGCGGACTGCGCTTCCTGTCTTCCTGCCAGTATGAACCGGGAAGTCTGCTGTACTGCTGCTATCATCTGATGAATGGCGGAGAACATAAGAAATACGAGGTAATCAGCAGGGTTATCAGTTCCATCGAGCTGGATAATCGTCCCGGAACCTATGAGCATCGTGTACAGTTTTATGATATGGACCCGATGGTGCGGGAGGAAATCATCAAATATATCTTTGAAGAAGAGAGAAAGAGCAGACTGAAAACAAAGTTCGGGACGGAAAAAATATAAGCATGAGCCGGTGGCCGGCGTAAAATGGAAGTAGGAGAGACGACTTATGAAGGACGTGAACTTGCGGCAGGTTACGGAGAATTATTATGATGTGCTGAAGGAAATCGGGAATATTGGTGCGGGAAATGCCATGACGGCGCTGTCTCAGATGCTGCAGTGTAAGGTGGATATGAAGGTGCCTCAGGTGAGGCTGCTGGAGTTTGCCGAGGTCGGAGAGCTGGTGGGCGGCGAGGAACAGCTGATGGCCGGAGTGTTTCTGGGTGTGGAGGGAGATATCACCGGAAGCATGATGTTCATGGTGGAGGAA
>JAAWLQ010000166.1 GCA_022797995.1 Lachnospiraceae bacterium | reverse complement strand
CCCCACAGCAGCGCCTGCACGGCATTGGCCTGATATTCCACGCCGTACATCTGACTTGCATGATCGATGGCGGTAAGGTAACTGTCCTGAAGCCCCACGGCATAAGGACCGATCAGTACGATTTTCCCGGCAAAATATTCCGGGGATCTTCTGCCGGACAGCAGGTCCGATACGGAGATGGATTCGTCAAAGGCGCCCGGGAGACCACAGAAGGGAAGGTACCAGAAGCCACCTGAGTCCGTCGGAGGAAGAGAAACCGGCTCCAGGCCGTGATATTCCCTGTACTTCTCCGCTACCGCCAGGGCCATGGAAGGAATGGAGCGTCCGTCAGGCAGATCTATTTTGAGCAGATGGTGACGCAGGATCCCGTCCGTGTCCAGCATGGCATTGATGTGTCCCGGCGATGTGGCTTCCCGCAGGGCGGAATAGGGCTCGTCCAGGGAGGTTATGGAAGCTGTGTCCAGATAAAGCTCTCCGTCCGCACCTTCCGTGAGGACACTTCCGTACTCGGCCAGACAGGCGGCAACCACATTCCCGTATTTCCCCGCCTCTTCCGCCAGCCAGGCGTCTGCCCGGGCCCGGGTCTCTCCCGTATAGAGCACGTCAATGCCGATGACGGCGGGACGGCAGTCTTCGGATGCGTTCAGCGCCGCCAGCACTTGCGCCATGACATCCCTGCCCCATTGATGATAGGGCCCCAGTTCCTCCAGAGCGCGCTGGTCGATACCCACAAGCACAATAGAGCCGTCCAGGGCGCTTCTGCTTTGATACAGCGCATCCGAAACCGCGAGATCCGCGTTCCGCAGGATGCCGGTCCATGCCAGCAGCGTCAGAGCGCCGGCGATGACGACGGCGGACACAGGCAGTTTCCAGGTGTATTTTGAGTGACTGTTTTTCATGGCTGACTCCTTTGGGAGGATTGAAGAAACCCTTAAATTACAAAGATTGTATCACAGATTCAGGAGTGTGGAAAGGACGAATTATCCGGCATGACAGGAACGGAAGCTATTTATAAACTTAATTTTAAGAAAATATTTATTGTATTCAGGAAAAATCATGATAGAATAAGGTGTAGGAATTTCCAGGACAGGGTAAACTTTATACCAGGAAATTTCCGATGAAGGAAAGGAAGGAGGAATGGAATCCGGAACAGGATTCCGTATCAAAATTTATTATGAAAAAGATCGCACTTTTATTAAGTATGGGTATGCTTGTACTGACGCTGGCAGGCTGCGGAGACGACAGGGAGGATGGCAGCGCGGAGAGCAGTACCACGGAAGAAAGCAGCGCGGAGAGCAGCTCTCCGGAGGCAGTGGAATCAACACCTGAAAATGTGCCGGGAGACGCGGGAAGCGATTCCGCCCAGGGCTGGAGCCAGGAGATGGAAGAGCTCAAGGCCGCGGTGGTGGAAGCCGTGGGGCAGGACGGCTACTGGCCGGAGATGGCCATGGATGCGGAGATGGCCGGGGTAACTTACGGATTGACCGCCGACCTGTACGAAGATTATCTGGCGGAAAGACCTATGATCAGCGCCAATGTGGACGAGCTGGTGATTGTGAAAGCAAAGGAAGACAAAGTGGATGAGGTGGAGGCGGCGCTGAACGCATATCGCGAAGCGAATGTCAACGATACCATGCAGTATCCCCAGAATCTGGGTAAGATTCAGGCATCTCAGGTGGAGAAGATCGGTCAGTATGTTATCTTTACACAGCTGGGAGGCTTTGCCATTGACTCGGAGGATGAGGAAGAAGTAATCAAACTGTGTCAGGAAGCAAATCAGAAGGCCGTTGAAGCAATTCGGAGCAAGCTGGGAGAATAAAAATGGTATTCAGCAGCACAGTATTTCTGTTTCGATTTCTGCCCCTGTTTTTTATGATGTATTACCTGGTTCCCGGGAGGATGAAGAACTTCATCCTCTTTTTGGGGAGCCTGTTTTTTTATGCATGGGGAGAGCCTGTGTATGTGCTGCTGATGCTTTTTTCCACCATCGTGGATTACACCCATGGGCGCCTGCTGGAACGGTTCAGAGGAAGAGGGGCGGCGAGATGTATTCTCCTGTCTTCGGTGGTGATTAATCTGTCTGTGCTCTGCTTTTTCAAATATGCGGATTTTCTCACAGATACGGTGAATCTCTTCACAGGGCTTTCCCTCTCGGGGCCGAATCTGCCTCTGCCCATCGGCATCTCATTTTATACCTTTCAGACCATGTCCTATACCATCGACGTATATCGAGGGGAGACAAAGGTGCAGAAGAATCTGCTGGATTTCGGCGTGTATGTGGCCATGTTCCCGCAGCTGATCGCGGGTCCCATAGTGAAGTACCGGGATGTGGAGAGCAGGCTTCACAATCGCTCTGTCAGCCTTCCGGAGATCTGGGAGGGGATGAAGAGATTCTGCACAGGTCTGGCGAAAAAGGTGCTGATAGCCAATAACATCGGAGAACTCTGGGCGCTGATATCCGGACTTGATTTCCGGGAGCTAAGCGTCATGACTGCCTGGCTGGGCATATTTGCCTTTGCGTTTCAGATTTATTTTGACTTCTCCGGCTATTCGGATATGGCCATCGGCATGGGGAAAATGCTGGGATTTTCGTTCCCGGAGAATTTCAACTACCCCTATATTTCCGCCTCTGTCACGGAATTCTGGCGCAGATGGCATATTTCCCTGGGCAGCTGGTTCCGGGAGTATGTGTACATCCCTCTGGGAGGCAACAGGAAAGGTCTGCCGAGGCAGCTGCTGAATATTCTGGTGGTATGGCTGCTCACAGGCATCTGGCATGGGGCAGGCTGGAATTTCCTGCTGTGGGGATTATGGTTTGCCATTGCCCTTGTGCTGGAGAAAGCGTTTCTCGGGAAGGTACTGTCCTGGCTGCCGAAGGGTGTGGGGATTCTTTATACGGCCTTTGTGGTGCTGGCGGGCTGGGTGCTTTTTGCGCTGGAGACGCCGGCCGGGATTCTGCACTATTTTGAGGCGATGTTCGGAATGGCAGGCGCTGTGATTGACCGGCAGGGACTTTATCTGGGCAGAGAGTATCTTCTGCTGTTTGTGATTGCCCTTCTGGCTTCCCTTCCGCTCTTTGGACGGCTGGCCGGAAGGCTGAGGAGGTCCCGGACAGGAATGGGCATCGCGGTGTATGGTCTGGCGGAGAAAGTGATTCCCGCGGCCCTTCTGATTCTGGCAATAGCGGGAATTGTGGAAGCCACATACAATCCGTTTTTGTATTTTCGTTTTTAATGTAAGTGCGGTGGGCGAAACCGCTGTTTTTGCGGTTTCTGTGCATCCGTTGTTGTGAACGGAGTGAACAGTAACAAGGTTTCGACGACAGTCCGGGAAAGGAGGAGGGCAGATTCGGTGATGAATGAAAAGAAAAGCGCAATGACCGGCATATTATTTTTCGCGTCGGTTATCCTGATTTTTACGCTGGCAGATCTGATTCAGGGGGACAGGCTTTTCTCGGAGACAGAGAACAAGATACTTGCCTCCCGGCCGAAGTTTACGTGGGATGCCCTTTTCCGGGGGAATTATACGGAGGATTACGAGAAGTATCTGACGGAGCAGTTTGTGGGAAGGGACAAGTGGATCACTATCAAGACCTGCACGGATATCGCATTGGGGAGACGGGAAATCAACGGTGTCTATCTGGGGGCGGAGGGTTATCTCATCGAACAGCACCTGCCGGAAACCTACTCTCTGGTCCAGGAAATCAAGAAGATATCGCTGCTTGAAAAGCTGGTGCAGGAATGGGATGCGGATGTGATGCTGGTTCCAACGGCCGACAATGTTCTCTCGGATAAGCTTCCGGCCAATGCCCCCTGTTATGACCAGATCAGCTTTCTGGAACGGGTGGAGCGGCAGATCGGAGCCGGGCATTACGTGGATGTATACACAGCGCTGCGCGAACATGCGAAAGAGGAAATCTATTATCGCACGGATCACCACTGGACTACCCTGGGTGCTTTATACGGTTATCAGGCCTGGGCGGAGGCCAGGGGCGGAAGCCGGGGAAAGTATGATCCCGCGGATATGGAGACAGTGACAGATGCATTTCTGGGGACACTGCATTCGAAAGTGAATCTGGATATGCGCTCCGATACCATTGAATATTTTCCGGAGACGGCAGCCCATCCCGTGACGGTTACGTATGATCTGAAAATCGTCAGGGATTCCTGCTATGAACAGTCCTACCTGGAGACGAAAAACAAATATGGTTTCTTTCTGGACGATAATCACGGACTTGTGGAGATAGATACGGATTGTGGCAATGGGAAAACGCTTTTTGTCATAAAGGATTCCTATGCGAACTGTTTTATTCCGCTGCTGATTCCGGATTATGAGAAGATTTATGTCATGGACCTGAGATATTTTAACGGCAGGCTTTTCCAGTTTATGAAAAGCTGCCGGCCGGAGGAGGGAATGGATGTGCTTGTGCTGTATAACTGCATTCATTTCCTGGAAGATTTCACCTATCTGGAATGACATAAGTGACAGTTCGGTGCCCTGTCCGAACTGTCACTGACATAAGGCGGACTGCCTGAGAACGGAAGGAAACTGAGGGTTCCGAAAGAGATAAAAGGAGCGGGCAACGGAGGAGAGAAGTATGAAAGCGGTTGTATTTGACATGGACGGTGTCCTGTTTGACACGGAAAGGGTATGTATGAAAGCCTGGGTGGCCATCGCGGAAAAAAGGGGACTGCCCATGATGGAGGAGATTTTCCCCAGGTGCATCGGACTGAACGCCAATGACAGCAGACAGATCGTGCTGGAGGCTTACGGGGAAGACTTTGAATATCCGGTGTTCCGGAAGGAGACGGCAGACTGGTTCCAGGATTATATAGAGAGGGAAGGACTGCCCATAAAGCCGGGTGCGGGGGAGCTTTTGGAGTGGCTGAAAAATGCGGGGTATCTGATTGGCCTGGCATCTTCCACAAGGCGTTCCTCCGTGCTGAGCCATCTGAGTCAGGCCGGATTCGGCGGATATTTTGCCACTGTGGTCACGGGGGATATGGTGGAGCACTCGAAACCGCTGCCGGACATCTATCTGCTGGCCTGCAGGGAGCTGGGAGTCAGGCCCGAGGAGACATACGCAATCGAGGACTCCCCCAACGGGATTCGGTCCGCCCACAGGGCGGGAATGCAGGCCATTATGGTGCCGGACATGCTTCAGCCGGACGAGGAAATGCGGCGTCTGAGCATGGGAATTTTCAGGAATCTGGACGAGGTACGGCGGTATCTGGCGGCGGGAGAATGAGATTCTTATCAGGCGGCTGTGCGGCACGAACAGTACCGCAGAATGGAAATATAACGACAGGATTATACATACAGGAGCAGGAAAAATGGCAGATCTGGGAATTCCCCGCAATACGATAGAGGTGCTGCAGAGGCACCGGTTTACCACCCGGAAAAAGTACGGGCAGAATTTTCTCATTGATACCAATGTGCTGGACAAAATCGTCAGGGCCGCGGAGATCACGAAAGAAGACTGCGTGCTGGAAATCGGTCCCGGGATAGGCACAATGACGCAGTATCTGGCGGAGCAGGCGGGAAAGGTAACCGCAGTGGAAATTGACAGAGATCTGATCCCCATTCTGGAGGAGACGCTGGCTCCGTACGGGAATGTAACCCTGATCAATCAGGACATTCTGAAGATGGATGTGAAAAAATATGTGGAGGAATGGGGAGAGGGCAGACCGGTGAAGGTGGTGGCCAATCTGCCTTATTATATTACCACGCCAATTATCATGGGATTATTTGAAAGTCATGTGCCCTTAAAAAGCATTACGGTTATGGTGCAGAAGGAGGTGGCAGGCCGGATGCAGGCGGGGCCCGGCACGAAGGACTACGGTGCGCTTTCCCTTGCGGTGCAGTATTATGCGAAGCCGGAGATTGTGGCGAATGTGCCGCCCAACTGCTTTCTGCCCAGACCTGCGGTGGGAAGCGCGGTCATCCGGCTGACTGGCTATGAGACCCCGCCCGTACAGGCCGCGGATGAGGAGAAGATGTTCGCACTGATCCGGGCCGCTTTCAACCAGCGCAGAAAGACGTTGGCGAACAGCCTGGGAAACGCCGCAGGGCTGGGTGTGGGGAAGGAAAACGCGGAGCGTGCGCTGGAGCGAATGGGGCTCCCGTCTTCCATCCGCGGGGAGGCTCTTACGTTGGAGCAGTATGCGGGGCTGAGCAATCTGCTTTTCTGAATTGTTCCCCTTTTTTCATAATTTTTTCCGTTTATTTTTGACATATGGACAGGCAGTATGGTAAACTAGATAATAATAGGCATTTTTACCAGAGTGGGGAGCGAGATACCTTGGATAAATACGAATATAAAGTAAGAGCGGATGAAATTAAGGCGTTGATAGAGGAGGGCGATTTTGCCAGGGCTGCCGATATTGCGGATACCATAGACTGGCGGAGAGTCAAGAGTGTCATGATGCTCTGCACTGTCAGCGATTTGTATAAGATAAACAGGCGCTATGAGGATGCGAAAAACATGCTTCTGCTTGCATATGAGAGGAGGCCGGGCGGCAGGACAATCTGTTACTCTCTGTGTGAGCTCTGCACCAAGACGGAAGAATTCGTCCAGGCGTTGAAATACTATAAGGAATTCGTGCAGGCGGCGCCAAAGGACCCCGGCAGGTATATCCTGCAGTACAGGCTTTACGAGGCTCAGGAGGTGAGCCTGGAGGAGCGTATCGGCGTACTTGAGGAGCTGAAAAAAAGGGATTATCGGGAGAAATGGGCATATGAGCTGGCCTTTCTGTATCATAGAGTGGGGCTTGCAACCCGCTGTGTGGAAGAGTGCGACGAGATGATTCTGTGGTTCGGCGACGGGAAGTACGTGATAAAGGCCATGGAGCTGAAAATGCTTCATCAGCCGCTGACTCCCGGCCAGCAGCAGATTTATGACCACCGCTTTGACAGATATCTGCAGACAGAACCGGAAGAGCCGGAGGAAAGCGCAGAATATGAATATGATCAGTATGACCAGCCGCAGCAGTTCGAGGAAGAGATGACGGAGGAGGACGGACAGTTTGCATATGATCAGCCGGCAGAGTCAGAGGAGCCGGCAGAGCTGGACATTCAGGTCAAGACCATGGATGTGGGAAAGTATAATACAATCAATCTGCAGGCAGAGCTGGCGGAAGGGCTTCAGGAAGTACTGGGCGAGGCCGGCACGGCCGGAACCACACAGGTTCCCATATCCACGGAACCGGACATGGCTGAAGAAGGGGAAAATGATGATCTGCCGGAAGCCGTTGAGAGCGTCGGGGAGCCGGGAGAGGAAACGATAGAGGAGACGGAAGTATTTTTCGGTGAGACGGGAGAAATCAGCAGATTGCCTGTAGAAAAGGCGCCTGTTCTCAGGGAGCTGGATGCGGAGGAGGAGAGAGCGCGGGAGGCGGAGCCGACAGTCCGGGAACAGCCTTCGAAGGGACAGACGATGCCGGAGCAGAGAGCGCCCGGGAAGCAGGAAGCAGGGCCCGTGGCGGCAGAGGAGCCGGAGCATCCGGATGCCACCGGGGCGGCGGTGATGGAGGAGCTGCGCCGGGAAGAGAACATGGCCATACAGCCGCCCAGGGAGCTGGCGGAGGTTCTGTCTCAGGAGGCGGACGGTCAGATCAGCCTGGTGCTTCCGGAGGACCATTCCGTTGAAAAGCAGCTGACGGGTCAGATGAAAATCGAGGACGTTCTGGTGGAATGGGAGCGGATGAAGAAAGCGAACGAAGAGAAGTGCAGGGAGGAGGTGCGCCGGCACGTTCTCAGGCAGACGGGACCTATGTTCACCGAGTTCGAGGCCTCTGTCAGGGACGGTTTGCTGGAGCAGCTGGAAAATGGCACCGCCCCGGGAGGAACGGAGCCGAATCCTGAGCTGACCGCAGGAGCGGAAGCAGTGATGGGAGAAGAAGAGTCCTTTGAAGAAATGACAGAAGTGTCGGAATATATGGAGGGGGATGATTCTGAAGCCGCGGAATATCCTGACGGGGAATTATATTCGGATGATATGGAAGGCGCGGGAGAGTGGGAAGAGCCGGAGGAGTATTCCGACGAAGAATTTGCTCCGGGAGAACCGGATTCGGAGGATGAAAGCCAGGAGCCTCTCGCGGACCTGGAATATATAGAGGACTACGAAGACGCCGCGTATGGAGAGGCGGAAGAAGCGGCAAGTTCGGAATACGCGGAGGAAGCTTACGACGAGGCCGTGTATGCTGCGGAAGAAGCATTAGAACCGGAATACGCGGAGGAGGCATACGACGAGGCAGCGTACGCTGCGGAAGAAGCATCGGAGCCGGAATACGCGGAGGAGGCATACGACGAGGCAGCGTATGCTGCGGAAGAAGCATCGGAGCCGGAATACGCGGAGGAG
>JAAWLQ010000165.1 GCA_022797995.1 Lachnospiraceae bacterium | reverse complement strand
GGATACAGCATTGCGGTAGACGAACTGTATCTGACGGATTCCAATATTTATGCGGCCACCAGCCTGCTGGGACCGGATGCCTCGGAGAAGACCACACAGGTTCCGTCCTATCCTTACATCGTCATCAAGACGGAATATCTGGAGCAGACGGTGACCTTTGAGTAACGCTTGCTTTTCCGTGCAGGGTCATGTTACACTGGTAAAAACGGCGGCCGCAGAGGGAACAGACTGCATGGAGGGTAAAGCTTACTCACCGGGCAGGCTGCCCGCGGAATGGGCAGTTCCGTGGGATGGAAAGTTTCGCGGAAGGAGATGCTTCCGTGGGAGGAGACACGGCCGGCCGGGGACAGGAGGCACTTATGCTGCTGATACGAAATGGCTATATGATTGACCCGAAATCCGGCAGAGAAGGGAAATATGACATTCTCACAGACGGGGATAAAATCAGAAGAATCGGAAAAAACCTTGAACAGCCGGATGAAAGCTGTCAGATAATCGACGGGGAGGGACTTCTGGTTGCGCCGGGACTGGTGGACGTGCATGTGCACTTCAGAGAGCCCGGGTTTACGGAGAAAGAGGACATTATCACAGGGGCTGCCGCAGCGGCCAGAGGCGGGTTCACCACCGTGGTGATGATGGCGAATACCAGACCTCCTGTGGACAATGAAGACACGCTTAAGTTTGTGCTGGAAAGAGGCCGGGACACGGGGATTCATGTGCTGAGTTGTGCCAATGTGACGCTGGGGATGCAGGGAAGAGAGCTGACACCGATGGAAAAGCTGGCCGCGGCAGGAGCGGCGGGCTTTACTGACGACGGGGTTCCACTGCTGGATGCGGAACTGGTGCGGGAAGCAATGAAGAGAGCGGCGGCGCTGGATATGCCTCTGAGCTTTCACGAGGAGGATCCTGCGCTGATAAGTGAAAACGGAATCAACCGGGGAAAAGCCAGTGCGTTTTTCCACATTGACGGTTCGCCGAGAGAGGCGGAAATTACTCTGACGCAGAGAGATCTGGAGCTGGCGCTGGAGACGGGGGCCAATATCAACATTCAGCATATCAGCGCAAAGGAATCCGTGGAGCTGGTGCGGCAGGCGAAAAAAAGGGGGTCGAACATCCATGCGGAAGCCACGCCCCATCATTTTACGCTGACGGAGGAGGCAGTCATACGGCATGGCACACTGGCGAAGATGAATCCTCCTCTTCGGGAGGAGGAGGACCGGCAGGCCATTATTCAGGGCCTTGTGGACGGTACCATAGACATCATTGCCACCGACCACGCGCCCCATACGACGGAAGAAAAGGAGAGAGAGATTACGAAAGCGCCCAGCGGCATTATCGGGCTGGAGACGGCGCTGCCTCTGGCTATTACCGGGCTGGTGAACGGGGGATATCTCACCATGAAACAGCTTCTGCGCCTGATGAGCACCAATCCGGCGGGACTGTACCATCTGAATGCGGGCTTCCTGGCGGAAGGCGGACCGGCCGACATTATACTGATCGACACTTCCGCGGACAATATCCCGGGAGACTATGCCTCCAGAGCTACGAACACACCTTTTACTGGATGGAATCTGAAGGGCAGAGTGGTGAAGACCATAGCGGCGGGAAGAGTGGTATATTCGTGACAGCTCAGACAGGGCCGTGAATGGTTACAGTATTCGTAACAGTTCAGACGGGGCACTGAACTGTTACCAGTATTCCCCATGAAACGGCTTAATTGTGGGATAAATCTTGACGAAGCAAAGGAGCTTGTATATAATTTTAATATCGGTTTTAAAATAGTGGTTTGTAATCATGCGATTGAACCAGTCGGCGTTATGCAGTCTGGTTTCACGATAAGTGAAATCGTTAATAAACTGCGGTGGAAGGTAAAATTTACGGACGATCAGAGGAGATACCGATGAGCGGATATCTGATAAAGGCATATGCGAAGGTCAATCTGGGACTGGATGTGGTAAAACGCCTGCCCAATGGTTATCATCAGGTGAAAATGGTAATGCAGAGTGTGGGCATCTGTGATGAACTGACGCTGGAGAAGGCGGAGGACGGCATCATTCTGACAGCGGATTCCCGGGAGGTTCCTCTGGACGGGACGAATCTGATATACAGAGCGGCAAAATTGATGCGGGAGGAATTCGGAATCAGAGAGGGGGTCCGTATTCATCTGCAGAAGAGCATTCCCGTGGCGGCGGGGATGGCAGGAGGAAGCACGGACGCGGCGGCGACCATGAAAGGAATGAACCGGCTGTTCGGTCTGAATGTGTCGTTGAACCGGCTGATGGAGCTGGGGGTTGCCATCGGCGCGGACGTGCCCTATTGTATCCTGGGAGGCACTGCTCTGGCGGAGGGAATCGGTGAGAAGCTGACGGCGCTTCCGCCCATGCCGGACTGTCTCATTCTGGCGGCGAAGCCGGAGATCAGCGTATCCACGAAATATGTCTATGAGCATCTGGACGCGGAGGGGATCAGGCACCATCCGGATATCGACGGAATGGTGGAAGCCATAGGGGACGGAAATCTTCCGGGCATTCTGGAAAGGATGGAAAATGTGTTGGAGGCGGTGACTGTTCCGGCCTGGCCTGTGGTGGGCACGCTGAAGGACAGAATGCTTGCCCTGGGGGCGGAGAGAAGCCTCATGAGCGGAAGCGGTCCCACGGTATTTGGAATCTTTACCGGGAGAGAGAAGGCGGAGGCGGCCTGTGAACAGCTGAGGAAAGAAAAGCTGGCAAAGCAGGTATTTCTGACCGCACCTGCAGGAGCACAGGATTAAGGCAGGCTTACCGGCAGGCGGCTCGTACAGAGAATGGAATTACTGTTTCAGAGAAGGCAAAAGTAACGGTTCAGACAGAGCACGGAATGGCTGTTCCGAAGGAGAATGCCGGGCTGCGAAACCGGTGCTTCGGAGCAGGCTCCGGGACTGGGGGTTGACATGGGGATTTCTTTGGTGGGAAATATGGATGATTTGTTACCGCTTCGGGATGTGGTCTTCAATACCTTGCGTCAGGCTATTCTCACCGGTGAACTGAAGCCGGGTGAACGGCTGATGGAGATTCATCTGGCGGATAAGCTGGGGGTGAGCAGGACTCCTGTCAGGGAGGCTATCCGCAGGCTGGAACTGGAAGGCCTTGTCACCATGATTCCCAGGAGAGGCGCGGAAGTAGCCAGAATTACGGAAAAAAGTATGAACGACGTGCTGGAGGTCCGCAGAGCCCTGGACGCGCTGTGTGCGGAGCTTGCCTGTGACCGCATTACGGAGGAGGAACTGGGAGATCTGAGCCGGGCCTGTGAGCATTTTGAGCATTGTGTCAAAGTGGGAGACGCCAAAAAGATTGCCCAGGCGGACGTGGCTCTTCATGACATTATCGTACAGGCCACAGGCAACCGGCGCCTGATTCAGCTGGTCAACAATCTGTCCGAGCAGATGTACCGTTACCGTTTTGAATATATCAAGGACAGCAGCCAGCATGAGACGCTGATAAAGGAACACCGGACCATCTATCAGAGCATTGCAGGCAAGGATAAGGAGACGGCGGCCGCGGCGGCCAGAACCCATATCGATAATCAGAAAAAGGCCATCATCCGCCAGATTCGTCTGGAGAGGAAGCAGGACGGCAGAATGTGAAAGAGTATAAAACAGGAAAATAACGGCAATAATCCTTTTCAGAAGGAAGACTCCGGAGAGGCTTCCGGAAGGAAAGGATGATTGAATGAAAAGAAGATGGATCGGACTGCGGATTGCTGTGAGCCTGTGTGCGGCGCTGGGCTGGTGGGGACTGATTTATCCGGAACTGACGCTGACTCCGGAAACGGTGAAGGTCAGCATGGAGACAGAAGATGGCCGGCTGCAGGAGCTGCCGGGGGAATGGGATTTTGACAGCAGCCTTTATCAGGAAATCCTGGATGCGGACAGAAGCAAAATTACATTTCGAAGCAGACTGCTTAAGGATTTGGGCTTATTTTTGGAGGCTATACATGACAGAAGCGGAAATAAATAGAGATGTATTGAAAAGGGACGCTCCCATCGGCGTATTTGACTCCGGTGTGGGCGGCCTTACTGTAGTGAGGGAAATCATACGGCAGATTCCCAACGAGAAGATTGTATATTTCGGGGATACGGCCCGCGTGCCTTACGGGAGCAAGTCCCGGGATACGGTGACCCGTTTTTCGGAGCAGATCGTGCGATTCCTGAAGACATTTCAGGTCAAGACCATAGTGGTGGCCTGCAATACCGTAAGCGCCTGTGCCATGGAGGCGCTGGAGCAGGATACGGATATTCCCATGATCGAAGTGGTGAAACCGGGCGCGAAAATGGCGGCGGAAATGACGAGGAACGGAAAGGTGGGTGTCATTGCCACGGAGGCCACCATCGGAAGCGGGATTTACACCCGGTACATACAGAATCTGAATAAAAAGGTAACGGTATACGGCAAGGCATGTCCTCTGTTTGTGCCCCTGGTGGAGGAGGGGTTATGGGAAGACCCGGTGACCGACGAGATTGCGCGAAGATATCTGACGGAGCTGATCGATATCGACATCGACACACTGATTCTGGGCTGTACTCATTATCCGCTGATCCGTTCCACTGTGAAGAAAATCATGGGAGAGGGCGTTGCTCTGGTGAACCCCGCCTATGAGACGGCGCGGGAGTTGAAGAAAATGCTGGAGAAGCATGACCTGCTCTGTACCGAGACCCCAGGACTTGGCAGTAACCGGTATCAGTTCTATGTAAGCGACAAGGCGGAGAAATTTGTGCGTTTTGCCAATTCCATTATCAAGTACGGAATTCTCTCCGCCAAGACTGTCAATATGGAAAATTTGTAATAATAAGACTTGTCTGAGCTTTTACGAAAATTTTGACGGAGATCCGGAGAAGGCAGGATGATGACAGGAAACTTGAACAGTCGCTTGCGTAAAGTAGGCACTGGGGAAATTTGCGGGGAAAGGCACCGGCGGCCGGGACAGAATGAGAGAGGGAAACAATGGAGGAAAAGGTTCGTCTTGTGGTGACCGGGAGACAGAAGGATGAGACCGGCGAAGAGGCGGTGACGGAGCTTCGGGCGGAAGCCAGGCTGTTTGAGCGGAATGGCAGTATATATATCCTGTATGAAGAGCTTCAGGAGGGAACAGCCATCAGAAATACGCTGAAGCTGAAAGGTTCCATTCTGGAGATGACAAAAGAGGGAGCAGTGAGAACCAGGATGACTTTTCAGCCTGGGAAGGAGTATATGACAGAATATGCCACCCCCTACGGCTGTCTGCAGATGGGGGTCCGCACGGAGACTGTGGAGGTCCTCCGGGAGAGCGGGACACTGCGGGTCAGAGCAGTCTATGCGCTGACTTCGGGCGGGTATCCGGTTTCCGATTGTGAGCTTATTCTGGAGGCAGAGCCCGTTTTTTCACAGGAAATCGTAACAGTTCAGACAGGGCACTGAACTGTTACAGGAAAGCTGCTTTTGAAGATTTTCATTATTCTTTTTTGTTTTTCCAATTATTGCCGGAAGGGCTAAATATTTCGGCAGGGTGTGCCGAAATAGTAGTAAGAGAGTGTAAATTGTAACTGTTCAGCTGGAGGGCACCGCTTTTGGCGGGAGATCAAGGATGATGCGCCCCATGCGGGCAGAGAATGACTTCAGGTCAAGAAGGAGGATACGATGAGTGTAAATGGAGTTACATCAAATCAGGTGACGGCTGCCTACAACTATTCTGCTACGGAAAATGTGAAAGCCGATGCTGCAAGTGAAAGTACCAAAGCGGAGAGCTCTGCCGCCGAGGCAGGTGCCGTGTATGAGCCCTCTAAAGAGAGCGCTTCCGCATCCGCAGGGAAGACTACTTATAAGCCCGATACGAATCTGATCAATAAAATGAAGGCCGATGCCGATGCCCGCACCGCACAGCTGCGCAGTCTGGTGGAGAAGATGATGACCGGACAGGCGAATACTTACGGTAAGGCCAACGATATCTGGTCCTTCCTAAGAAAGGGAAATTATACCGTGGACCCGGCTACCAGAGCACAGGCTCAGGCCGATATTGCCGAGGACGGCTACTGGGGAGTGAATCAGACTTCCGACAGAATCATTGACTTTGCAAAGGCTCTCACAGGCGGTGACCCCGACAAGATCGAGGATATGCGCGCCGCTTTCGAAAAGGGCTTCAAGAAGGCCGGCAAGAACTGGGGCGGAGATCTTCCCGACATTTCCCAGCGCACCTATGATGCGGTGATGGAGAAGTTCGACAAGATGGCGGAAGAGGCGAAGAAGGAATCGGCTGCCGCCAATAAGGCACCGGAAGTGGTGGACCCCACCAAATAATCAATCCATAGTTGAATAAAACGTTGCCGCATCCATGAATTTCATGAGTGCGGCAACGTTTTTTCGTGCTCAGCTTCCCTTTACAATGAGAAGCTTCTGTCCCGGCTTCAGCTCGTCGCTGTCAAGAGCGTTCAGCTCCCTCAGAGAATTTACGGGAATGTAATACTTTTTCCCGATATTCCAGAGATTATCCCCTTCCTTTACCATGTAGATCACCATGCCGGGCAGATTGCTCATTTTGCTGTTGTCCAGTTCCGACACATTGACCTGGCTGATTAAGTCCACGGGAACATTTTTGAAGACCACGGTGGAGAAGCAGAGCACTGCCTTCACATCCATTTCTTCGCTGTCCAGCATGGTAACCTGGAGCTGTTCCACTTCGGCATGTATTTTCCCCATGTCCTCGGGGGCGATATCGGGTACCTCCAGGGTGTACTGATAGGGAATCTGTGCCTGTGTGCAGCCGTAAGGAGCTTCGTCCTCCCCTGTGATATACATCACCTTCACCTGCACGCTTCCCTGAAGCAGAATGCCGTTCTCCACGGTGCTCTGCTGTTCCAGCGCCACGCTGCCTTCGCTGTGCAGCAGCTGAAGGACATTTCCGTCGTTGACATGAATGTGGTCCGTAACCTTTGTCTTGCCTGTGACCTTGGAGAGCAGGCGCCGCAGCTGGGCCTTATGGGTTACCGTGTTGACTTCTCTGGATACGCCGTAAATGTCGGATATAATCTCCAGATTCTCCTCCTCGTAAATGCGGATGCCGATGTCCAGAACCAGCTCCAGCCCCACATTGCGCTCCTCCCCGTCGAAATCGGGCCGGACGGTGAGCTCCTGCTGGCCCAGATGGCAGCGGATGTCGGGCAGCATGCCTTCCCGGCAGCCATGGCATTCCAGCACGCCGCTGAAGGGCAGAGTGGTCTCAAAGCAGCGGCAGGGATGGTCTTCCCCTTCTCCCTCGTACAGAATGAACAGATGGATGTCCCCGGAAATGGTGAGCTTTTCCTCCATCACCTTGAATTCTACGTCTCCCAGAGAGATATTGTTCCAGAGGATCTGGAAAATGTTGGGATAGTTGGAAGGCAGGGCGACTTCCTCCTTCAGACGGAAAATGTCGTTCTTACAGATGGCAATCTGGGCCAGATTCAGCGGCATTCGCCGGTACTCCACCTTCTCGTCACCGTGGATGGCCACGGGGGCCTCCTCGTCGTACAGCTCTTCAATCCGGGCTGTCATGGTCACAAGAGACTGAATGTTCAGCTTCCGGGAGTTAATCATGTTGACAGTGAGATCTTCCACCTCTCCCTCCACTGTCACAGCGTCCGCGGGGACCACTCCCTGCATGTTGATTCTCTCTTCAAAGGGGAGCTTCCCCTCCAGAACCACCAGATTGCTGCCTTCCTCCATTGTGTGATAGAGAACCACGAATTTAAGACTGCCGCGGACAGTGACGGAGTCTGTGGCAGGTCTGATTTCATCGATGATAAGTTCTCCCTTCTCCAGATTCAGTGTGGTCACATCAGGTTTGTTTTCGGGGATATTCACATCGTCTTCCAGAGTGAACTGGGTGACGGCCTGAACCTTGATGCGGTCCATATGTATATTTCTTTTTACCAGCTCCACAAAAATACCTCCATATATACTCGTATAAGGATATATATGAAGGTATGGAAGGATTTATGCCTGTCTCCGAACCGCTGAAAGGTGTGGGGCCGGTGTTTTATTCCACTGCGCCGATCAGGTCAGTGATATCCTCTATCTGATATTTCTTCATGTAAGCCTCTATGCCTTCTATCACTTCCACAGTGGTATAGGGATTCACGAAGTTCATGGCACCGACGCTCACTGCGCTGGCGCCGGCCAGAAGGAATTCCAGAGCATCATCCGCATTGGAAATGCCGCCCATGCCGATAATGGGAATTTTGACTGCGTGAGCAGCCTGATACACCATGCGCACCGCGATGGGTTTGATGGCAGGGCCGCTCATGCCTCCGGTTTTGTTGGCAAGGACGAATTTTCGTCGGTGAATGTCGATTTTCATGCCGGTGATGGTATTGATCAGGGACAATGCATCCGCCCCTGCGGCCTCGGCGGCTCTTGCCATCTCCCCGATGTCGGT
>JAAWLQ010000164.1 GCA_022797995.1 Lachnospiraceae bacterium | reverse complement strand
AAAAAGACAGGTCGAGATCTATAATCTTGACTATGACGAAAATCAGGAACCACAATACCACCTTTTTAAAACCATAAACAGGGGAAATAAAGAAGAATTAGAAATAGTGCACTTTCCCAATATCAAGATATCATTTGACGAAATATTTGATATTTAGGCAGGTGATCAGATGGCGGTTAAGACAAACTGAACAATGGAACAAGGCATTGCATTTAACAGAGAACAAACAGACTGTCGGATTGGCAGTCTGTTTTTATACGCAGGCCCGCAATGGGAAAATAGTCCCGTTTATACCCAGGTCCCTGTGCAAATGTCCTGGTATTTGAAATAAAAATTTTACTTAATGAAAATTTTACTTGTCAGACGAAGTCCTGTGCGCCTTTTTTCGTGCCCGGCCCTCCGCTTCCGGCGGCGCCTGCTTTTCCGCAGCTTCCCTTTTGGGCAGAGAAAGGGGCTTTTTCCCTTTATTTCGTTTATTCACACTCTCCCGCAGCAGCGTATAGCCGGAGGACATCAGAGGAATGAAGAACAGCATTCCGGAAATGCCGAACAGGCTACCGCCCACGCTGACGGCCATCAGCACCCAAATGGCGGGCAGACCCACGGAATTTCCCACCACTTTGGGGTAGATCAGATTCCCCTCAATCTGCTGGAGTATCAGGAAGAGAATGATGAACCAGAGGGCCTGGAGGGGATTGTCGATGAGGATCAGGAAGGCTCCCACCACGCAGCCGATGAAGGCGCCGACGATGGGAATCAGAGCCGTGAAGGCAATCAGCACGCCGATCATCAGGGCATAGGGCATCCGGAAGATGGTCATGGAAATGACGAACATGGTACCCAGAATGACGGCTTCCAGACACTGTCCGGTGATGAAGCTGCTGAAATTCCGGTACAGAAGACTGCAGATTTCCAGTATCCTTCTGCCCACAGTCTCCGGCAGATAGGCGGAGAGGATTCTCCGGCCCTGGTCCTCCAGGCGCTCCTTCTGGGCCAGAATGTACAGGGCGAAGATAAAGGATATCACCACATTCACGATTCCCGATATAATGCCGCTGGCCACGCTGACAGTAGAAGTCAGCACGTCGCCGGCGCCATTTTTCAGAAAGTCAAAAATGCTGTTCAGCATGGAATCCCAGTTGATTTCCTCCAGATCCAGCTTGTTGATCTGCTCTGTCAGTTCCGGGTACTTTTTGGCCAGCAGATCCAGCTCATTCATGACCCGCTCCGTGAAGGCGGGTATCTTTTTCCCTACTTCGGAAGCCGTGGAGGCCACCTGGGGAACCACCGTTCCGACGACGATGGTGATGATCAGAAGCACGGAGATTATGGCGAGCACAAGGCACAGGGGACGCTTTAATTTCTCAGCGCTTTTCCCCTTCCAGCGTGCCAGCATTTTGTCCTCGAAGGCCTTCATCGGGATGTTCAGGACAAAGGCGATGACCCCGCCCACCAGGAAGGGGGAGAAGATGCCGAATAAAAAGGCGATTCCCTCAAAAACCTGACTGCTGTAGATGAGCGCCAGAATTAAAAGCGCCGCAAGAAGCATGAAATGTCTGATCTGTCTGATTTTCTCTCTGCTGAATTCCATTTGTGTATTCCTTTCTTTTTTGACGAAAAAGCAAATTAAAATAATCTTTAAAAAGCCTTCCGGCTGCGGCTGATTTGCGAAGCAGTTTGCAGACATTGTTAAATATTATTTTATGCATTCCTTCATAGAGGATCTGTGATTAAATAACAGTTTAGCTTTCCGTAGGATATCTGTCAAGGGATGATTTGTGGTGTTTTGGTGTCTGAGGGTACCTGCCGTAATCACTCAGTGCTCTGTCTGAACTCTTATACATGGTCTCGAAAAAGTCTGGCCGTCATTTTCGGTTCGCGGGAAGGCGTAACTGTTCAGACAGGGTACTGAACAGTTACGGGAAGGCTTGTGCAGACGATTGCCGGGCGCGGAAAAGAGTTGGACGAACCGGAAACAGGAAATGCTACAATCGTTTTACGGCATGAGAAAAGTGAGACAATTCAGAGGCTTGACTGAATTGTAAACTGATCTGACCGCAGGCGGAGGAGGTGTTCTGATATGGATTTTATGGGGGCTGTGGAGCATGTGTTCAGGAATTATGCGGTGTTCCAGGGACGGGCGCGGCGCAGTGAGTTTTGGTATTTTCAGCTGTTTCATTTCCTTGTGGTGACGGCTCTGGGGATTCTGTCCTTTGCCGGCATCGGGATTCTGCTGATGCCGCTGTATCTGCTGGGTTCCTTTGTCCCAAATATGGCGGTGTACTGGAGGCGCTACCATGATATCGGCAGGAGCGGCGCATGGTTCCTGATTTCCTATGTCCCTGTGGTGGGCCTGATCCTCAGTATCGTGTGGCTGGCACAGGACAGTCAGCCGGGGGACAATCCGTACGGGCCGAATCCGAAAGGCGTTGGAAGGGCGACGCAGGGGACGGCCGGAGCGGGAATTTCTTATGATGGAGCCAGGGGAAGTCTGGCGGTCCGGTGTCTGGCGGGACCCCTTCAGGGGCAGACGTACCCGGTGCGGGGGAATGAGCTGCTGTTCGGCAGAGAAGCGGCATGCGGAGTGCGGCTGCCGGATTCCGCCCCGGGTGTCAGCCGACGGCACTGCTGCATTCGCTGGCAACAGGGGATACCGGTGCTGGTGGACCTGAATTCCAGCTACGGGACCTTTCTGGGAGACGGAAAGCGGCTTCCGCCCCAGTATCCGGAGCCGGTGGCCGCCGGGACAAGATTTTATCTGGGGAACAGGGGTATCCTGTTTGAAATTATTGTGTTCTGAATTCGGAGAACCATAATTTATGACAATATATGACACTAGAATTCTGCTCTGGAATTCTAGTGTAGAAGACTCGCGAAGCGTGGATTCTATTGTTCATGACAATATATGATACTAGAATTCTGTTTTGGAATTCTAGTGTAAAAGACTTGTGAAACATGCATTCTATTGTTTACACTGCATGCCGAATAGAAAAGTTGAAAGAGAGGAAAAAACAATGGCGGAAATCAGACAGAAAATCATCAGCTGTTCCAAAGGACATTACTATGATGCCAACCGGTATGAAAGCTGTCCTTATTGCAGCTCGGGGAATTTCTCCCCCACGGTGGACCCATTCGCCGGGACGGCGGAAGGTCCCGGACAGGGGTATGAGGGGAAGAGCGATGCCGCAACAGGCGGGAATATGGGGAATTTTGCTTTCACGGAAGCCCCGGAGGTGAAAAGGCGGGCGGCGGAATCCATGAGCAAGACCCAGTTTGTGGACAGCTCCACTCCCGTGGGAGCGCCCGCGCCTGTGACAGGGTGGCTTGTGGCGGTGGAAGGCCCCTGCAGGGGAACGGATTACCGGATTCATACCGGCTACAATTATATAGGAAGAGAAGCGGGGGATATCCGGATTCAGGGGGACAACACTATCTCTGCCGAGAAGGATGCAAATGTCACCTATGTGCCCCAGACCAGAAGATTCTACATAGCTCATGAGCTGGGCAAAAACGTGCTTCTGGTAAACGACCTGCCGGTGATCGGCGGCAGCACCGAGCTTCACAATTATGATGTGATAACCATCGGCACCACGAAACTGATGTTTGTAGGTCTGTGCGGAGAGAAATTCAGCTGGGGTGATTGAGATGATAGTTTTTGGTTTGTCAGGGAACACGGCGGGGGATCCCACAGGAGAGAAAGGGCTTGTATTGTCCGGATGGCTGATGGCGCATCCTTTTGCGCTGGTTCTCGCAGGAATGGTGATTGTCGCCGTATTGCTGGCTCTGATCTGGCTGATCCGCAGACTGAAGACGGGGAAGGAGAGAGCGCTTATGGCTGAGGCGGGGAAGAAATCGCCGGTGGACGGGGCGGCAGGGCTGCTTAAGATTGGAAAGCTCCATGAACAGGGGGAAAGAGCAGGGCAGCAGGATTGCTTCGGCGTGTCCGACGAGTCTCTGATACCGGACCGTGGTCTGCTGGCCGTGGTGGCGGACGGAATGGGAGGACTCTCGGACGGAGACAGAGTGAGCGCCGTGGCGGTGGAGGCAGTTCTGGATAGCTTTACACTGTATCAGGGGAAATGTACGCCGGAGCAGCAGCTGACTTTGCTGGCCAGGCAGGCGGTGGAAAGCGTGAATGGGTTTCTGGGCGCTTCCGGGCAGTCAAAGAGCGGTTGTACTCTGCTTATGGGATTGGTGCGGGATGGAATGTTCACTTTTCTGTCAGTGGGAGACAGCAGGGTATGTCTGTACCGCCGGGGAGAGTTGATGCAGCTGAATCGGGAGCATATCTATAGAAATAAGTTGGCGCTGAGTGCCGTAAACGGGGAGATCTCGCTGCAGGAGGCCTATGCAGATCCGAAAGGAAACGGGCTCGTGAGCTTCGTGGGCATGGGGGCTCTGGCCTATATGGATATGCCGGCGGGACCGATGAGACTGGTTGCGGGAGACAAACTGCTGCTGATGAGCGACGGCGTCTATAACGCGCTGGAGGAAGAGGAATTGAAACAGGCTCTGGAGGCGGAACCGGAGGAGGCTGTGGAGAGACTCAGAAAGGCCATAGAAGAGAAGGCCTATACGAATCAGGACAATTACACGGCGGTTGTAATCGGATATGGCTTTGAAGCAGAGGAATGAGGCGGCCGGCCATGAAAGCGGCGAGGCTCGGACAGGCTGAAAGTGAAGAGGCCCAGGCGGACATTGAAGGCAACGAGATTCAGGCAACCTGAAAGTGAAGAGGCCCAGGCAGGCATTGAAGGCAAAGGAGATCAGGCCGCCTGAAAGCGATGAGGCTTAGACAGGCCCTGAAAGCAGCTAGACTCAGGCAGGCAAGAGAAAAGAATCTTACGGCGGTTGCAGCCGGACGCAGGGAGAGTGGACAGATGATTTTGTATGCGGATTACAGTGACATGGGAGGACGCCCGTGTAATGAGGATACGGTGGGCTGCGTCAGAGGGGACGATACCCATATGTGCGTGGCTCTGGCGGATGGTCTGGGAGGACACGGAGGCGGGAAGACGGCTTCCGGAGAAGCGGCCCGGGTGATTCTGGAGGGATGGGAAGCAGGCGCTCCGGCGGCCGTACTGTGTGAGCTGATTCAGGCGGCGCATCGGAGGGTACTGGAGCTCCAGACGCCTGTGTGTAAAATGAAGACTACCGCAGTAGTCCTGTCTCTGGAACCGGGGCAGGCCCGGTGGGCTCATGTGGGAGATTCCAGACTGTATCATTTTGTGGAGGGGGAGCTGGTATTTCAGACCCGGGACCACAGCGCTTCGCAGATCGCGGTATTTATGAACCAGATCCGGCCGGAGGAGATACGGTTTCACGAGGACAGGAGTAATATCTTCCGGGCGCTGGGGCAGGAAAACGGGCTGAGTGTGGACGCGAAGGAAGAGAAGCTGTCCGAAGGACGGCATGCGTTCCTGCTCTGTACGGACGGATTCTGGGAGTATGTGTATGAGACCGAGATGGAGGAGACTCTGAAGGATTCCTCCTCTCCCGGGGACTGGCTGGAGAGAATGCGGCGTTATATAGGGGAACGGGCCGGCGACGGGAATGACAATAATACGGCTGCTGCTGTGTGGCTGTCAGACACATAGTGAATTTCCTGGATTTCAAAGCTTTCATGCGACAACTCCATGAAAGGTTCAGGGAGACTGCAGGCGTATGAGAGCCCGCATTGAGAGAAAGACACCAGTTTTCTGCGAAAAAATCAGCGAAACATCGCCGAAAACCGTTGCCTTTAGAATCGCAGGACAGACTTTTTTACAGTCCCATAGAAACAGGAAGACAGGATTGGAAATTCAGAAGAAACTGATAACTCGTGCTAAAAAACTATGTAGTTTGTGTAGTTGCTGATGGGTTATTTTTCAGAAATCAAGGAGAGTAGAGAAAATGAAGCAGTCTGAAATCAAAAAAAGAGCGGCGGCACTGCTGCTCGGTATCTGTCTGGCAGTCATGGCCTGTACGGGATGTGCCGGACAGGGAAAAACAGGGTATACGGATGCGAAAAACGGCGTGGCTGTGGTGGGCGAGTATCTTGCCGTGACCGGTGCGGAAAAGGAAGGCGAGCATGTAACGCTGAATACGGAGGCAGAAATGCTTGCCCATGGCAGCGGCTTTTTTATCGGTAAATCCGGTCAGGGGCCCCAGTATCTGATCACAAATTATCATGTGATCGAAGATTACATGAATTTCGGCGCAGGGCAGAACGTTTCTCTGGAAGGGGATGAGGGAATCGTTTATTATGTGAAAAGCTATCTGCGGGTGTATTTTGACGCCTCGGACTATGAGGAGGCCTATGTGGTGGACTACAGCGAGGCAGCGGATGTGGCGGTGTTGAAGCTGGAATCACCCACGGATAAACGGAAAGCCCTGAGGATCGAAGTACCTTCCGGCGATATGGCGGGGACGAATGTCTATGCCATAGGCTTTCCCCAGGTGTCGGACAATGCCGCCGTGGACGCCATCACAAGCTGGGGCCCGGAGGACGTGACCTTTACCTCCGGTATCATCAGCCGCCTGACCACCACTTCGGGCACAGGGGTGCAGAGTATCCAGATCGATGTCAACATCGGCCATGGCAATTCGGGCGGTCCTCTGGTAAATGAGGCGGGAAATGTGCTGGGGATCAATACCTGGGGCGTCACAAATACCAGCGCCGAGACAGCCATGTATGCCGTCAACATAGAGGAGGCAGTCCGGCTCCTGAAGCTGCACAATATTCCTTTTGAAGAGGGCGCAGGTTCGGGAGGCGGAAGAACAGTCCTGTTGATCGGGATTGGGGCAGGGATTCTGCTTGTTGCGGCGGTGGTTTTGCTTCTGGTCCTGTGGGCCGGGAAGAAAAAAGCGGGAAGCGCAGGAAACGGACAGAGAGAGCAGATCTCCTCCGGCCATGTGTCCTTTTCAAAAACGGTACCGGGGTCTTCCGCCAATCCGGAAGCCGGAACGGAGAGCAAGGCGGGTCTGGAAGCCGGAACGGGGAGAAAGGCAGTTCTGGAAGCCGGAACGGAGGATAAAGCGGTCCATGACGGCGGTACGCCGTCGGCAAAAGGGCGAGAGACCGTATATGATTCCGGGTACCGTCTGCAGGGGGTGTCCGGGGCTCTGGAGGGAAGACGATTTATGATTCGCAGGGACACACCGTTGATTCTGGGGCGGAACGGGGAGATCTGCAATGTGGTATTTCCTGCGGGAACGCCGGGAGTAAGCGGCAGTCACTGCCAGATCTGGTTCGAGGAAGGTGTCATCTATATCAGAGATCTGGGCTCCAGCCACGGAACATTTCTGGCGTCGGGCGCCAGGCTGGCATCGGGACAGAGTCTTGTGCTGAAGCCAGGAGAGAGCTTCAGTCTGGGTTCCGGAAACGAGACACTGGTTTTAGTGCAAAAGGGAGGACTGTGACATGTCTGAAAGATTCTGCCCCTATTGTATGAGCGAGCTGTCCGAGGGAGAAATGGTCTGTCCGGTATGCGGATGCGGCGCGGAAGTCAGTGCGGCGCCTCACCATCTGCCAATCGGCACTGTCCTGAGAAGCGGGAGCGGACATCGCTTTCTGTTTGGAACCATAAAGGGGGAAGGCGGTTTCGGGCTGACCTATATTGGAAAAGAGCTGATCTCGGGACTGCTGGTGGCCATAAAGGAATACTTTCCCTTTCGCTGCCAGCCCCAGAGGCTTCCGGACGGCAGGGTAAAGCCCGGGGAAAGCTATGGTGATGTCTATGCCCACGGGATGAGAAGCTTTTTAAGCGAGGCCAGCATGCTCAGGGCAGTCTGCCATATTTCTTCCATTGTACATGTGATGGATTACTTTGAGGCCAACGGCACGGCCTATATGGTGATGGAATATCTGCATGGAGCCACGCTTTATCAGGTGATGCAGTCGAAAGAACGGGTGGCCCCGGAGGAGTTGCTTCCGAAATTCATACCTCTGATGTATGATCTGGCCACACTGCATGAGGCGGGAGTACTGCATCGGGATATTGCGCCGGACAATATTATGTGGATGCCGGACGGGAGTCTCCGCCTGTTGGATTTCGGCTGCGCCCGTTCCCTGGAGGACGGCAGGTCCATGACGGTGGTGCTGAAGCCGGGCTTTGCCCCCATCGAACAGTACCAGACCAGAGGACAGGGAGCCTGTACGGACATCTATGGGCTGTGTGCCACTTTGTATTATTGCCTGACCGGCAGGGTGCCTCCCGCCTCGCCGGAACGTCTGACGGCCACCTTCGACAACCAGCCGGATCCCCTTGTGCCGCCGTCGCAGCTGGGGGTGGCCCTTCCGGCGCAGCAGGAGAGACTTCTCCTGTGGGGGCTGGCGCTGCAGCCTTCCCTCCGGCCGGGGAGTATGGCCGAACTGGCATCCCGATTGGAGAAGACCTTTGGAGAGAAGGAGAAGAGGGAAGAGACGGAAAATATGAAAAAGCCGGAAGACACGGAAGAGATGAAGAAGCCGGTGGAAGGGATGGCGGAGGAACGGGGAAAGCCGGAAAAGA
>JAAWLQ010000163.1 GCA_022797995.1 Lachnospiraceae bacterium | reverse complement strand
CAAGCGGCTGAACAGTACCCCAGAGGAATTACGGACGCGAACTATGCGGCCGGAAGTCCTCTGCCCAAGCCCGGGTACGGTTCAGCAGCTTGCGGAACTCTAATTAGGAGAAAAAGATGAAGACAAAAGCGGAAAATGTGATGTGGAACAACGTAAGGCGGACTGCGATGATTGTGGCGGCGTCTGTGATTATGGCGGTGAATCTGAAGACTTTTGTCCGGACGGGAGGCCTGATTCCAGGCGGTTTTAACGGTCTGACCAGACTGCTTCAGGAGATCAGCGACATGCTTTGGGGAGTGGAGCCTCCCTTTACTGTCATTAATCTGACGCTGAATGCAATCCCGATTATCATCAGTTTTAAATTTATCGGTAAGAAATTTACAGGATATTCCTGCCTGATGATTGTACTTTCGGGTCTGATCACCGACCTGATTCCCAGCTATACCTTTACCGAGGATATTCTGCTGGTGGCGGTGTTCGGCGGATTGTTCAACGCACTTGCCATAGCGGTCTGTCTGATGGCCAATGCCACAAGCGGAGGGACGGATTTTATCGCCATTTTCCTGTCGGAAAAATACGATATTGATTCCTGGAACTATATTTTCGGGGTGAATGTGGTGATACTTGGGATTGCGGGAGCGCTGTTCGGCTGGGACAAGGCTCTGTATTCCATTATCTTCCAGTTTACCTCCACGCAGGTGCTCCATACGCTGCACCGGCGTTACCAGAAGCAGACGCTGCTGATTATCACCCAGAAACCGGATGAAGTATATATGGCGATAAAGGAGATCACCAATCATGATGCCACTTTATTCAAGGGGGAAGGCTGTTATCTGAAGAAGGAGTGCAATATGCTTTACTCCGTTGTGGGCAGGGATGAAGTGCGAAAAGTGGTGAATCGTGTCCGGGAGACGGATCCGGGCGCTTTTGTGAATATGATTCGGACAGAGAGCCTGTCCGGGCGATTTTATCAGAGGCCAAATGACTGAGAACTACACCGACAAAAAAGACGGGATTTTATATTGCCCGTCTTTTTTCCGTATGCTATAATGAAACGAATGTCCGGGTACGGCATTTGCCGGAAGACCGCGGAGTACTCTGCGGCAGGGAGAAAGATGCATCCGGCGCTCTGCCGTCGGGAATCGGGAAAGGCACGGGTAGATAGAAGATGAAGGCATTTTTGATTTTGGAAGACGGGACTGTATTTGAAGGAACGCATATAGGCGCTCACAGAGAGATTATCAGTGAGATTGTGTTTAACACCTCCATGGCGGGATACCTGGAGGTTCTGACGGACCCCTCCTACGCGGGGCAGGCGGTGTGCATGACATATCCGCTGATTGGCAATTATGGTGTCTGCAGAGAGGATATGGAGTCTCTGCGGCCCTGGCCGGATGGATTCATTGTGCGGGAGCTCTCCCGCATTCCCAGCAATTTCCGCTGTGATATGAGCCTGCAGCAGTTCCTGGAGGAAAATGATGTGCCGGGTATTGCGGGCGTGGATACCAGGGCTTTGACGAAGATTCTCCGGGAGAAGGGAACCATGAACGGAATGATCACCACCCGGGAAGATTTCGACCCGGAGGAAGTGCTGCCCAGGCTGAAAGCCTATACCACCGGCAGGGTGGTGGAGAGAGTGACCTGTAAGGAAAAATATACGGTAAAGCCCTCGCTGTCCCTGGAGGAGAATGGTCCGCTGTCCGGGGCGGCCAGATTTGATTCGGATTTTTACGAAAAGGGCGGGAGAGAGCGGAAACCGACGCTGATAAAGAAGCTGAACGGCGAGGGTCTGAAGGTGGCGCTTCTGGACTTCGGGGCAAAGGATAACATAGCACATTCCCTTGCGGGGAGAGGCTGCCAGGTAACTGTCTGGCCGGCATTTACCTCCGCGGAGGAAATCATCGCGGCGCAGCCGGACGGGATTATGCTCAGCAACGGCCCGGGAGATCCGAAGGAATGTACGGCGATTATCGGAGAGATCAGAAAGCTTTATGATACGGAGATTCCCATTTTCGCAATCTGTCTGGGACATCAGCTGATGGCGCTGGCTACGGGGGCGGATACTTATAAAATGAAATACGGACACAGAGGGGGAAATCATCCTGTGAAGGATCTGAAGACAGGGAGAGTGTACATTTCCTCTCAGAATCACGGATATGTGGTGGATATGGACAAGCTCGACCCGAAAGTGGCGGTTCCTGCGTTTGTGAATGTCAATGACGGAACCAACGAAGGGCTTGCCTATGTAAATAAGAACATTTTCACCGTGCAGTATCATCCGGAGGCATGTCCAGGCCCTCAGGATTCCGGATATCTGTTCGACAGATTTATTGATATGATGCGGGAACAGCAGATTGTGAGGGAAGGAGGTGCATCCAATGCCTAAGAACCCAAATGTAAAACGAGTCATGGTAATCGGTTCCGGTCCCATTGTCATCGGACAGGCGGCGGAATTTGACTATGCGGGGACTCAGGCCTGCCGCTCTCTGAAGGAAGAGGGTGTGGAGGTTATTCTGGTGAATTCGAATCCGGCGACGATTATGACGGATAAGATTATCGCGGACAAAGTGTATATTGAGCCTCTTACTGTAAATGTATTGGAGCAGATCATTGAAAAAGAAAAGCCTGACAGCATTCTTCCCACTCTTGGGGGACAGGCAGGCTTAAATCTGGGTATGGAACTGGAGGAATCCGGCTTCCTGGCCTCCCACGGGGTAAAGCTTCTGGGAACTACGGCGGCCACCATCCGCAATGCGGAGGGCAGACAGGAATTCAAGGATCTGATGGAACGTATCGGGGAGCCTTGCGCGGCGTCAAAAGTGGTGGAGACTGTGGAGGAGGGCGTGGAATTTACAGACTCCATCGGGTATCCGGTGGTCCTGCGGCCCGCCTATACGCTGGGCGGTTCCGGAGGCGGTATCGCTTATAATCAGGTGCAGCTGGAGGAAATTCTGGAGAACGGTCTGCGGCTTTCCAGAGTGGGTCAGGTGCTTGTGGAGCGCTGTATTGCGGGCTGGAAGGAAATTGAGTATGAGGTCATGCGGGACAGCGCAGGCAACTGCATCACAGTCTGTAATATGGAAAATATCGATCCGGTGGGGGTTCACACCGGTGACAGTATCGTGGTGGCACCCTCCCAGACACTGAGCGACAAGGAATATCAGATGCTGCGGACATCCGCGTTGAATATCATCAATGAGCTGCAGATCACCGGCGGCTGTAACGTACAGTTCGCTCTGCATCCCACCAGCTTTGAGTACTGTGTCATCGAAGTGAATCCCAGGGTGAGCCGTTCTTCCGCGCTGGCTTCCAAAGCTACGGGATATCCCATCGCAAAGGTGGCGGCGAAGATTGCACTGGGCTACACGCTGGACGAGATCAAAAATGCGATTACGCAGAAGACCTATGCCAGCTTTGAGCCGGCGCTGGATTATTGCGTGGTAAAGATTCCACGGCTTCCCTTTGATAAATTCATTACGGCGAAGCGGACGCTGACCACCCAGATGAAAGCCACCGGGGAGGTCATGAGCATCTGTGATAATTTTGAAGGGGCTCTGATGAAGGCCATCCGCTCCCTGGAACAGCATGTGGACAGTCTGCTCAGCTATGACTTCAGCGGTCTTACGGCGGAAGAGCTGAAGGATGCAATGAAGGTGGTGGATGACAGACGGATCTGGATGATTGCGGAGGCTGTCCGCAAGGGGGTCAGCTATGAAGAAATTCATAACATTACCATGATCGACATCTGGTTCATAGATAAAATTGCCCTTCTGGTGGAGATGGAAGAGGCGTTGAAAACCCGGGAGCTGACGCCTGCGCTTTTGAGAGAGGCGAAGCGGATGGAGTTCCCGGACAGGGTGATAGCGGAACTGACCGGCAGAAGCGAAGCTGACATCAGGAAGCTTCGTCATGAAAACGACATCAGGGCGGTTTACAGAATGGTGGATACCTGCGCGGCAGAGTTCGAAGCGTCCACACCTTATTACTATTCCGTATACGGAGGAGAATGTGAGGCCAGAGTGAAGCTTCCACATGGAGAAGGGAGCCGTACCTTACCGGACAATGAGGAGAAGTCCCGGAAAAAGGTGCTGGTGCTGGGATCCGGTCCTATCCGCATCGGACAGGGAATTGAGTTCGATTACTGTTCCGTCCACGCTACCTGGGCTTTCTCAAAAGCGGGATACGAGACTGTCATTATCAATAACAATCCGGAGACTGTGAGTACGGATTTTGACATTGCGGACAGGCTTTACTTCGAGCCTCTGACGCCGGAGGATGTGGAGTCCATTGTGAACATTGAAAAGCCGAACGGCGCTGTGGTACAGTTCGGCGGTCAGACAGCCATTAAGCTCACGGAAAGCCTGATGAAGATGGGGGTTCCCATTCTCGGAACGAGGGCGGAGGATGTGGATGCTGCGGAAGACAGGGAGCTTTTCGACAAAATACTGGAAGAGACGGGAATTCCTCGTGCGGCGGGCGGTACCGTATACACGGCGGAAGAGGCAAAGGCGGTGGCCAATCGTCTGGGATATCCTGTGCTGGTGCGCCCCTCCTATGTGCTGGGCGGTCAGGGAATGCAGATTGCCATTTCCGACGAGGAGATCGAAGAATTCATGGCAATCATCAACCGGATTGCACAGGACCATCCGATTCTGGTGGATAAATATCTCCAGGGCAAGGAGATTGAGGTGGATGCGGTATGCGACGGGACGGACATTCTGATACCCGGCATTATGGAGCACATAGAGCGGACCGGCGTACATTCCGGGGACAGTATCTCTGTGTATCCGGCGCATACCATCGGTAAGCTGGTAAAGGACAAGATTGCGGAGTATACAAGACGGCTTGCAAAAGCCCTTCATGTAAAGGGATTAATCAATATTCAGTTCATAGCCATAGGAGAGGACGTGTATGTCATTGAGGTGAATCCCCGTTCTTCCCGCACGGTTCCCTATATCAGCAAGGTGACAGGGATTCCTATCGTGGATCTGGCCACGGAGGTTATCATCGGAAGAACCATACGGGAGCTGGGCTATCAGCCGGGGCTGCAGCCGGAGGCACAGTATTATGCCATCAAAATGCCGGTATTTTCTTTTGAGAAGATACGGGGGGCCGAGATCAGTCTGGGACCGGAGATGAAGTCCACCGGGGAGTGTCTGGGAATCGCGCAGGAATTTCATGAGGCACTTTACAAGGCTTTTCTGGGTGCCGGAGTCAGCCTGCCGAAATATAAGAATGTGATTATCACAGTGAAGGATGCGGACAAGGGAGAAGCCATTGAAATCGGGCGCCGTTTTGAGAAGCTGGGCTATACCATATATGCCACCAGAAGTACGGCGGCCGCGTTGAATGAGGCAGGTGTGAAGGCCAGAAAGGTGAATAAGATTTCACAGGAATCGCCTACGGTGATGGATTTGATTCTGGGGCACAGGATTGATCTGGTCATTGACACGCCTACTCAGGGACGGGATAAGTCCAGAGATGGCTTCCTGATCAGACGGACTGCCATTGAGACGGGGGTGAACTGCATCACATCCATGGATACGGCGAGAGCGCTGCTGACAAGTCTGGAAAATGCAGGAAAGAATCTGACGCTGGTGGATGTGGCTAAGATAACGGAATGAAGTTGCTCTAACATAACAGTTCAGACAGGGCACTGAACTGTTACACTCTAACATTTTGCGGTGCCGCAGAGTCAGGCTTAAAGACTTTACAGTCAGGAATTACAGATAAAAATGGCAACAGGGAGGATTTTGAATATGGTCGATGGACCTAAGGTGTTAAAGAACAAGGTATTTTTATATCTGACGGAATTTTTTGCGGGCATGTCTGTGATGGCGGTGGAGCTGGGGGCCAGCAGGCTGCTTGCCCCGTACTTCAGCTCCTCCCAGATTGTGTGGACTATCATCATCGGAACCATTATGATTGCCATGGCGCTGGGGAATATTTACGGGGGAAGGAGTGCGGACAGGAATCCGGACCCCGGCAGGCTTTACACAAGAATTCTGATTGCGGCAGTGTGGATAGCAGCCATTCCGGCGGTGGGCAAATATATTATTGTGGGAATATCGGCGGTGCTGATTTTTTCTGTGAATAATAATTTCCTGATTATCGCGGCATTTGCCGCCTGTATGGTTATTTTCGTATTTCCGCTGTTCCTGCTGGGGACGGTGACACCTTCGCTGGCAAAGTATTCGGTGGGAAATCTGGAGGAAAGCGGTAAGATTGTGGGAAATCTGGGGGCATTTAATACGATTGGCAGTATTATAGGCACCTTTGTTCCCACTTTCGTGACCATTCCTTCCGTGGGAACTTCCATCACATTTCTGATTTTTGCGGGAATTCTGCTGGCGCTTGCGCTGATTTATTTTGTCAGCGCGGGAAGGGGAAAGAGGAAAACAGTGACAGCCGGTCTCTGCTTTCTGCTGTGCTGTATCCTGGGGTATTCCGACAGCTTTGCCTTCTGGGAGCGCGATCTGACCTATGAGGGGGAGTCTGTATACAATTACCTGCAGGTGAAGGAAAGCGGCAGAAGCGTGATTCTTTCCACCAATGTGCTTTTCGGGGTACAGTCCATCTATATGAAAGAGCAGGGGCTTACCGGCATGTATTATGACTATGCAATGGCGGCGCCGCTGATGGTGGAGGGGAAGAAGCCGGAGGAATGTTCTGTGCTGATACTGGGCATGGGCACCGGAACATATGCCACACAATGCCGGAAGTATTTCGGGGAGATGGAAGTGGAAGGGGTGGAGATTGACGATAAAATCACCTCACTTGCCAGGAAATATTTTTATCTGCCGGAGGATGTGCCTGTGACCACTTATGACGGCAGGGCGTTTCTGAATGCTGTGGACAAAAAATATGATGTGATAATGGTGGATGCTTATCAGGATATCACCATTCCCTTTCAGATGTCTTCCGTTGAATTTTTTTACCTGGTGAAAGCTCATCTGAAGGAGAATGGTGTCATGGTTGTGAACATGAATATGCGGGGAAACGATGAAGGAAATATCAACCAGTATCTGGCAGATACGATTTCCCATGTATTCGGGGAGGTTCATACGGTGGAGGTGGCAGGTTCTACCAACAGAGAGCTGTTTGCCTCGGACAATCCGGATATGATATCCTGCCTGGAAAACGGCAGGCAGATGCTGACGGATGAAAACCTGTATACCATGATGGAACGTACGGCTTCGTCTCTGAAAAGTTATGTGCCGGGAGAGTATATTCTGACAGATGACAGAGCTCCGGTTGAGCTTCTGGGGATGCGGGTGATTGACGAGCTGATCGGAGATGAAGTAGCCTATTATAAGGGGATATATGAAGAGGGAGGTCTGGAGGGACTGCTGAATTCTTTTTAACCCATTTGTGAATAAATGCCATAAGTCTGTATATACTTACCATTAGAAAACACCGCACTATGGCGAACGGCAACAGTTCAGACAGGTGGCAGAACTGATTTGTGTGACTGGCCATAGAGCAGAATGTGAGGAATTTATGAAAGCTGAAACCTATCCCTTTGTAGTACGTCCGCTTCCTTATGAATATGATGCTCTGGTTCCGGTGCTGGATGCGGAGACACTGACATTTCACCATGACAGGCATTATAAAACCTATGTGGACAATCTGAACAACGCGCTGGCGGATTATCCGGAGCTGCAGAAAAAGAGCCTGCCGGAGCTTTTAACCAGTCTTGACATGCTGCCGGGCGCAATCAAGATTGCCGTCCGCAATAACGGAGGCGGAGTCTATAATCATGAACTGTATTTTGATTCCATGAAAAGTCCTGTGGGACAGGAACCCTCCGGAGCGCTTGCGGAGGCCATTGACAGGGACTTCGGCTCCTACAGACAGTGGAAGGAGCAGATGAAACAGTCCGCCGTGAGTAAATTCGGTTCCGGCTGGGCCTGGCTGGTAAGCGATAAGGATGGGATACTTTCTATTGTGCAGACAGCCAATCAGGACGTGCCGGACCTGGAAGAATACACTCCGATATTGCTGGTGGATGTGTGGGAACATGCCTATTATCTGCAGTACCAGAACAGAAGAGCGGATTATGTGGAGGGCTGGTTTGGACTGATTAACTGGCGCAAGGCCGGAAAACGCTATGAGGACGGACTGGGCGGAAATGTATAAAAGCGTGGTGGGATAAAAAAGTGCCACAAGAGAGCGGCACAAAGTGCGGGCTTCGCATATGGTATTATGATACAAATAGATAAGGGACGGAAGAAACCGTCCGAAGGGGCAGCTGGATATGAATCAGATCAATTACCAGAAAGAACTGGAGAAAATAATCGACAGATTGTCAAATGCGCCTGGTGCAGATGAGAAATCTGCACCTTCATTGTTTTTGCATAGCTGTTGCGCACCCTGCAGCAGCTATGTGCTGGAATACCTGTGCAAATATTTTCGAATAACCGTATTCTACTTCAACCCCAATATTTCCGAGGACGAAGAGTACCGGAAGCGGGTTGCAGAGCAGAAGAGGC